>JAQTXY010000433.1 GCA_028688535.1 Methanothrix sp.
TGGTAGTGGCCGGCTACGAGTTCGCCCACCGGGATGACTATGAGGGCAGAAAAGTGCTCTCCAGCATCGTTCATACCGGACAGTCCAAGGTCCTGGCCGATATCCACTACAAACGCGATCCCAATGTGGTTTCGCCCTACGACGATGCTGCAATCCAGAAGAAGAAAGAAAAAATTCCCCGACTGATGGACTATGAAGGCCTGCTGCCCCACATGAAAGATGGTCAGGTCATGATCGACGACTACAGTCATCACGAGTGCGAGCGCCTGGTGAAGGATCTAGGAATAGATCTCTTCTGTTCGGGAATCAAAGACAAGTACGTCTTCCAGAAGATGCACATCCCCTCCCGGCAGATGCACTCCTATGACTACAGCGGCCCCTACACTGGCTTTGAAGGCTTCGTGCAGTTCGCCAAGGACATCGACATGTCTGTGAACAGCCCAACCTGGAAATTCATAAATCCGCCCTGGAGGCAGAACAATGCTTGATTACACACCTAAACAGATGGCCGAGCGCGAGACATTAGTCATAAACCCAGCCAAGATCTGCCAGCCGATAGGGGCCATCCTGGCTTACAAAGGCATCCACAACTGCATGCCCATCACTCATGGCTCGCAGGGTTGCTCCTCATACCTTCGCATGGTGCTGGCCCGCCACTACCGCGAGCCTACCCTGGCGGCAACCTCCTCTTTCACTGAGGATTCGGTGGTCTTCGGAGGCAGGAACAACCTCAAGGAGGCAGTGGACAATGTGGTCAACATCTACCATCCAGATGTGCTGGCCATAAACACTACCTGCTCCTCTGAAACCATAGGCGACGATGTAAGCAGCTTCATGGAGGAGATCAAAGAAGAGGAGTTCTTCGATCCCAAGACGAAAGTGGTCATAGCCAATACACCCAGCTACGTGGGCTCGCACATCACCGGATACGATAACGCAGTCAAAGCCATCGCCCAGACCTTCCCTCGGAAGAGCAAGCCCAACGGAAAACTGAACATCATTCCCGGTTTCGTGGACCCGGGAGACATCCGGGAGATCAAGAGGCTGCTTTCCATCATGGGCGTCTCGGCGATCGTATTTCCCGATACCACCGATGTCTTCGACGCGCCCCTCACACCGGAGTCGGGCGGCCTGTACCCGCCGGGTGGAACGACGATCCCTGATCTGGTTGACGCCGGCAACTCCCGTGCCACCATTGCTCTGGGAAGAACCGCAGGAGCCTCGGGTGCCATGGTCCTGAAGGGCAAGTTCGGCATACCTGCAGTCATAGGCCCCATGCCCATCGGCATCAGAAACAGCGATGCCTTTGTCATGTCCGTGTCCAGCCTCATGGGCGTGCCAGTTCCGCAAGATATAGAGTACGAACGGGGCCGGCTGGTGGACATGATGACCGACGCTCATCCCCATTTCCATGGCAAAGACCTGGCTATATTCGGAGACCCGGATACCGTTATCGGTCTGGTCAGCCTGGCTGTAGAGATGGGCATGAATCCGGTCTTTGCTCTCACCGGAACGCCGGACAAGAAGTTTGCAGAAGAGGTGCATAACCTGGCATCCGATTGCGAAGCACTGCAAGGTGACACCTTCCTGCTACATCAAAAGATCAAGAACCATCCGGTGGATATGCTGATCGGAAACACCTATGGGAAATTGATCGCCCGGGCAGAGGACATCCCGCTGGTGCGGGTGGGCTTCCCCATCACCGACCGGGCCAACCTGCATTACTTCCCAATCATCGGCTATGCTGGAACGGCTCGATTGGTGGAGATGATCGGCAACACCTTCCTGGAAAGAAGGGACAGAGACTCGGATGACACGCACTTCGAGATGATCCTTTAGGGGACTGGCATGAGCATTGTTAACATCTTTGAGGGAAGAGAGGGGCATATTGCCCAGAAGGGCGATCAGAGCATTCCTTTAGCCTGTAGCAGCGATAGCCTGGCAGGAGCGGTCAGCCAGAGGGCTTGTGTCTACTCCGGTGCGAGGGTGGTGCTCAATCCCATCACAGACGCTCTGCATCTGGTGCATGGGCCGATTGGCTGCGCCAGCTACACCTGGGACATTCGGGGCAGCACCTCCTCCGGCCCCGACCTCTATAGAAACAGCTTTTCAACTGATATGAAGGAGCTGGATGTGATCTTCGGCGGAGAGAAGAAGCTGGCGGCATCATTGCGGGAGCTGGCAGAGAAGTATCATCCTCCTGCCATCTTTGTCTATTCCACCTGCATCGTAGGAATTATTGGAGACGATCTGACCTCCATCTGCAAGAAAGCCTGCCTGGAATTGGGCATTCCAGTCTTGCCAGTGAAATCGGAAGGATTTCGGGGGAGCAAGAACGAAGGCTACAAGGCAGCATGCAATGCGCTGGCAGAACTTATTGGAATGCAAGACTACAAACCTAAAGTGCCGTCCATCAATCTGCTCGGCGAGTACAACGTGGCTGGCGACCTATCCTTCGTCAAGCCCTTCTTCGAAGAGATGGGCCTGGAAGTGGTGGCCACTTTCACTGGGGATGCCAGGGTAGAGGAGATCAAGAGGGCTCACTGCGCAAAGCTCAATTTAGTTCAGTGTAGCGGCTCCATGACCTATCT
>JAQTXY010000434.1 GCA_028688535.1 Methanothrix sp.
TTCGCAAGTTCGATTCCCTGGCGGGCAGCATCATGTATCTGCTCATCAATGTGGGTCTCGGCTATCCCGTCGCGAGCCTGATCTCAGCAGGCAGCCTCTCATCTGAGAGGATATTGTTCCTGGTCATCTTGGGAGGTCTGTCGGGGGCTTTTCTGCATCACGTCTCCAAAGAGCGAGACTTCACAGTGCCCTTCGGCACTGCTATGGTGATGTGGCTCTTCTCTTTTGATTATCCGCTGCCTGAGCTGCAGCGCATTCTGCTCATCTGCATCTTCGCTCTGGTACTGGGCATTGGCGCCTACTGGGCTAAAGCCGCAGACTCGGATGCCGTGCTGAGCGAGACCATAGTCTGCCTACTGGTGATTCTCTTTGCGGGCATCACCTGGTTTATCCTGCTCTTAGCCTTCTATTTGCTGGGAGGAGGGTTTACTCGCTATGGTTATTCCCATAAACATAAGCTTGGCATAGCTCAGTCTCACGGAGGCAGGCGCGGCTACAAGAACGTTTACAGCAACAGCCTGGTGCCTCTTGTTCTGGCCATATGCTACGGAGTTTACGGCAATGATGTCTTCATCTTCGCCTTCATTGCCTCGGTGGCTACCGCCAACGGGGACACTCTGGCCAGCGAGATTGGTGAGACCAGTAGATCCAAGCCCCGCATGATAACCACGCTCAAAGAGACTGAGCCGGGTGTGGATGGAGGTGTTACGCCACTGGGCGAAGCCGCCTCTCTGGCCGGAGCCATCATCATTGGCCTACTGGCCACCGGCATGGGAATGGCGGGCGTCTCAGGGATCGTCGTCGCTGCTATCGGCGGATTTTTGGGCACGAACTTTGACAGCCTTCTCGGGGCAACGCTGCAAAGCCGGGGCATTCTAAGCAACAACGGCGTGAACCTCGTAGCGACAGCCTTCGGCGCTCTCGTGGGTGGCCTCCTCTGGTATATTCTGCAAGTTATTTAGGTATTATTATGAAGATATTCGGCATATTTGGCGACCCAATAATGCACAGCCTGTCTCCCGCCATGCAAAATGCAGCCTTGCGGGCGCTGGGCGAAGATGCCTGCTACCATGCATTTCGCGTCGCCCAGGAGGATCTGGAAGATGCCCTTCGTGGGGCCGCTGCCATGGGATTTTGCGGATTGAATCTGACCATTCCTCTCAAGGAAAAAGCGCTGGAATTGGATTTCTTGCAGCCCGATCCTCTGGCCCGGGCCATCGGAGCGGTGAACACGGTGAGCTTCCATGGTCCGCAGCAGCGGGTGGCGGGCTACAACACAGACGGCTGGGGGGCGCTTTTAGCACTGCGAGATGCGGGCGTCGAAATCAAGGGCAGGAGCGTGCTGATAATCGGCGCAGGAGGCGCAGCGCGGGCTATTGCCTATACTTTGCAGCAGGAAGAGGCAGAGATCTCCATCGCCAATCGCAGCCAAAAGAGAGCTGAAGATCTGGCATCCCAGGTAGGGGCAAGGGGCTTTTCTCTGCAAGACCTCGCAAGGCTCGTCCCTCAGGCGGACATAATAGTAAACTGCACATCGGTCGGCATGCGGGCGGGGGACGCCAGGCTGCTGGACGGTGGCCTTTTGCAGAGCCGTCAGGCGGTCTTTGATATCGTCTACAACCGGGATACCGAGCTTCTTCAGGATGCCCGCGCCGCTGGAGCGGTGTCTGTGGACGGGGTGATGATGCTGGTCTACCAGGGGGCAAAGGCCCTGGAGATCTGGACGGGCAAGAAGGCTCCGGTGGATGTGATGGAAAGGGCGGTTCGAGAGGCTCTGGCGGCCAGGCGAGCGGGGGAGTAGTGAAAAGGGATACGTTGCACATGGCTGGAATCAAATCCGAGCAATGCAACGAAAGCGTCCTGCAGGATCTGCGGCTTCTCGCCCCTGCGCCTTTCAGGATTACGGGGGGCATCGATCTCCCGATGCCTTGTGTCATGCTCTTGCGGGACTACTAAACCATGTTTTCACGCATAAGCGATCTTAGCTCTTTGGATTAAACCCCAATAGCAATCCTTCTTCTTTTAGCGGACGCAAGACCCATGATTACGCCCCTGACTATCTTCAGACCGTATCCTGTAACAAGTATGGCAAGATCGTAGCAGGAAACCTCTCAAAAAAGAAGATGAGGAATGCCATAATTGAAATTCCAATTCCAAATAATAGTGGAGGGATCTGTAAGACCCTCCTAATTGCATAGCAGGCGAGACTGCTGTCCAATTCGGATTCACTCCTTATCCCACTGCTCTACATTCCACCAGAGCTCACCCATAATCCCCCCAGTGTACCCTTCTCCATGAGGTCCATTTCGTGGTACGACGCCGGTAATCCTGTCGTTGAGAGCGTATACGTAATTCCCGAAGACCATAAAAGCTACCGGTTGATCCTCTGCTAGTATTGTCTGCAGCTTTTGATAGATTGCCTTTCTCTTCTCCTTGTCGAATGTAGTCCTGCCTTTCTCCAGAAGTTTATCCACCTCCGGATTGCTGTAGGATGCAGCATTCCACCAATCATTTCTAATAAATTTGGACCCCCAATTCTGGTAGTTCTGTTCGTCGGGATCAAATGGAGAGCCCCAGGCCATA
>JAQTXY010000435.1 GCA_028688535.1 Methanothrix sp.
TGAGCTGTGACTGCGAATCCGCCAGGTACGGGAACGCCGATATTTATCATCTCACCCAGGCTTGCACCCTTGCCGCCCACTACCGAAAGATCATTCTTTCCCACTTCTTCCAGCCATACAACAGCTTCCATTAAATCATCCATCCACCGTTATGATTCTTCATTCTTCATTATACCGTCAGTATCTGCCCACCTCTCCCTCTTTACATTATATGAAGCTTTCACACGATATCTAGAATATATACAAAAGCATATATCCAAGAAAAGGCTGACAAGACTTTTGCATGTTTAGACGTTTTCGCGGAGCAGCAGCGGCAAAAGATATGCTTCTTGACCGCTGCTTACCCTTACAGAGGACTGAACACCTGGCAAGTATGCAGGCATCAGGCCGGGTTTTGTCGCAGGATATTCTCTCTCCCGTGAGCCTGCCGGGTTTTGACCGGGCGGCTATGGACGGATTTGCCGTGCGGTCCGAGGACACAAGAGGCGCAAAGCCTAACGCTCCCGTTATTCTGGATAATTTCCTGCCTATGCGTACCGGCATGCCTGTTCCTGGGTGTTATGATGCCGTGGTGATGCGTGAGGATTGCAGGATGCGCGGGACAGCTTTAGAGATCACAGTGCAGCTTCATGCTTACAAGAATGTCTCTCGCATCGGCGAGGACATGAGCGTTGGCGAAAGGGTCTTTTCTGAGGGCCACACCCTTCGGCCCCCTGATGTGGCAATGCTCTCTGCGTTGGGAATCCATGAGGTGTCGGTTTATGAAAGGCCTAAAGTTGTCATCATCCCTACAGGTGGAGAACTGGTACCCATTGGATTGCGACCTTTGCGCGTCGGCGAAGCATATGAGATCAACGGCCTCATAGCCCGGCTCTATGCAGAAAAATGGGGTGCGATAGCAGAGAAAACCGAGATTGTCCCGGATGACGAAGGACTTATTCGCGAGGCCATCTCATCTAACGCTGATGCGGACATGATCATAATAATCGGAGGGACCTCTGTTGGCGAAAAGGACTATGCACCAAAGGTGCTGGAAGAGATGGGAGAGCTTTTTGTTCATGGCGTGCGTCTGCAGCCGGGAAAGCCTACCGCTTTTGGAGTTGTGGCCGACAAGCCGATCGTCTGCCTGCCAGGCTATCCAGTGGCTGCGCTATCCGATATTTATCTTTTCGTGCGACCAGCTCTGCAAAAGATAGGCCACCGCTCCGACCAGCAGCCGAAAGTCTCAGCGCGTCTGGCGAGAAAGATTCCTTCGCGACCGAACTATTTGAGCATGGTCAGAGTGACCCTCAAGGATGGCGAGGCCGAGCCAATCATGATCTCAGGTGCTGGTATTCTCAGCTCAGTGGCAAGGGCGGACGGCTTTGTGGTGGTTCCCGAGGAGAGAGAGGGGCTGGATGCAGGGGAGACGATTGTGGTCGAGTTGTTCGAATGAAGATGCAGAGATGATAGTGATGAATTCAATCAAGACTGATATGAGCCGATTTGCTTTTCTGGAAAAAGCCGCCCAGGAACTGGGTGCGATCGAGGCTCGGGTTATCCCGGCCACTGATGTGATTGTAGAGAACCGGGTTCCCTTAAAATGCAGGACCGGCTGTGTAGGCTACGGCAAGAAGCTGACCTGTCCGCCCTATGTTCCTTCTGTAGATGAGTTTCGAAAAATACTGTCCGAGTACAGCTACGTCATGCTGGTGAAGTTCAGCTCTCCGGCCAGGGCAGAGAATGATGTCATCTGCTCCATTTACCGGTACTGGCTGGACCCAAAAGCACCCGCAGACAAAAAGGAGCAGGCAGATGCGTTCTGGAAGGACTATTTCGGGGAGAGCAGGAGAATACTGCTGGCCATGCTGGAACTGGAAAAGACAGCATTTAATGCCGGCTATACTCTGGCGCTGGCACTGGTGAACGGCTCGTGTCGTCTGTGCGAGAGCTGCAATGTGAAGAGTGGTATTTGCATGCATCCTTCCATGGCCAGGATTCCGGAGCACGCACTGGGAGTCAATATGTTGAAGACTGCCGAAAAAGCAGGCATGGCAATTCAGTTTCCGGTCTTTGGGAATCCAACACCGATGGCCATGCTGCTGATCGATTAGCAGCTATTTTTTTCTTGCATTCCCCATTGTTTCACATACACCGGGGCCTGGGCAAGCTCGTGCATCATGCCGTAGGATTTGTCAGATGGATAGTACTCCGTCCCCAACTGAATTTTACCTGCGGTTTTTCCCCCGGCAATGTGTTCGATGAAGGCCAAGGCCAGGTCAATTCCAGCGGAAACGCCGGCTGAGGTCCAGACTTTTCCGTCTCGCACCACCCGATCCTCCACCACAACCACGTCCCCCAAAGCCTGCAGGCGGTCAAGAGAGGCCCAGTGGGTAGTGGCTTTGCGATTGGTTAGCAGCCCGGCCCGGTGAAGGATGAATGTACCGGTGCAGACCGAGAGCACTGCCTGGCAATGCTCTGCCTTCTCAGCTACGAATTTAACCAGGGCGGGATTATCAACCTCCCGGCGCGTACCTTGCCCTCCCGGAACCAGGAGAAAATCCAGAGGAGGACAGTTCGAGAAGGAAGAATGAGGATTTAT
>JAQTXY010000436.1 GCA_028688535.1 Methanothrix sp.
GGAAGATATCCACTCGCCGAAGTTTCTCTTGCCCTCTTCTGCATAAAATTCGAGAACGTCCGCTGAGGAGAGGACCTCCATTTTGGCGTTTTTTATAGGCTTTCCCATCTCCAGAGTGAGCAGTTTGGCTATCTCTTCGGCTCGCTGCCGTACCAGGTCAGCAGCAGAGTGCAAGATCTCAGCTCGCTTTTGGCAGGAGAATGCAGACCAGATGGGAAAAGCCCTCTTGGCTGCCTCTAGGGCCAGGCAAGCATCCTGGCGCGAGCCCACGGCAACCTCAGCAACAGGCTCCTGGTTGGCTGGGTTACAAATGATCTCGGTTTTGCCGGACAAGGAGCCGACCTGCTCTCCGTTGATAAACATATGAGATTGGTGCATAATTACCTCTTGATAGTCATCGTCCAGCCTCTTAAAACCTATTATCTCAGATCTAAGAAATAGATACTTATATCGAGTATTTACACATGTTATTGATAGTGCGTCAGCAAGATCTTTCGAAGCAGCATGTGAGGAGATAGATGCCACTTGCAGGGTAATTTCCGACGAAATCGTGCAAATTGACGGGCTGAGACGATGAGCATTTGCTTGGACCCCAGGCGGAGATACTTTCGCAGCGCTCTGATGATGTCAGCCATCATCGTGATTATGTATTTGGCCATGTTGATTTTGGTTGGAAATGATTCCAAGTCTCGCATCATGCTGGATGATTTGCTCTTTCCTGTATTCAATGCTCTGGCAGCAATCGGCTTGCTATACGCGGCCCTTTGCTCTGAGATCTATGGACGACGTGCCCGCCTTGCCTGGACCTTTTTGTTTATGGGCCAGCTCTCTTTTATGATGGGAGACATAACCTGGGCGGCCCTGGAGTTGGTCCTTCATCAAGAGCCCATAGCATCAGTAGCCGACGTTTTTTATCTATTGTATTATCCCCTATTTGCTCTAGGCATTCTTCTCTTACCAGCAGTGCCATTGACTCATAAAGAGTCCCATAAGCTGCTCTTGGACACAGGGATCGTAATGATCTCGGCAATCCTGGTCTTTTGGGCTTTTCTGATTGTGCCAACTATTGCTGCCAATAAAGAATACTCATTGGTTTTAATGGTCTCGCTGGCCTATCCTGTGATGGATTTGATTCTCTTCTTTGCCTTGCTGCAATTGCTCTTTCGAACACGACAGTCTGCTAAACAAGGACCATTATTGCTGCTATCAGTCGGCATTGCCATACAGATCATCACAGACGCTACATATCTACTGCAATCTCTCCAAGAAACATATGCAACAGGCAACCTTTTGGACCTAGGATGGCTAGCAAGCTATGCTTTTGCTGGTCTGGCCGGAGTGCTGCAGGCGGATACCAGTAAGCTTGACTCAAATGATTCATCCAATAAAATCGAATCGCGAGGGGAACAATTCGTCTGGCTTTCTTATTTCCCCTACCTTTGCGCTGCAGCTGCCTACATTATTCTCATTTGGAGCCGTTACCACCTGACCGATTCGTTTTCAGCCTTTTCATGGGGCATTGGTGTTATCATAGGACTCGTTATCCTTCGCCAGGTCGTAGCACTGAATGAAAATGTGCATCTTTATAATGAGGCCAAGGTGGAGATCGATGAACGCAGGAGAGCTGAGAAGCTGCTTATGCAAAGCGAGGAACGTTACCGCGACGTCTTCGAGGCCGCACCGGATGTGATCTTCACGATTTCATCGAAGGATGCAACCATTACCTCTCTCAATCCTGCTTTTGAAAAATTCTCCGGATGGGATGTAGCAGAGTGGCTTGGAAAACCTTTTACGAAGATCATTCATCCTGAAGATCTTCCTATCGCCTTGGAGATGTTCCACGATACCCTGGAAGGAAAGAAAGCACGAACCCGCGAATTGAGGTGCCTATCAAATTCCGGTGAGTATCTGACTGCTGAGATCATAGGCGTTCCCCTGATTGAAAGTGGAAAGATCGTAGGAAAGCTTGGCTTCGCTCGAGACATTACCGAGCGCAAGCAAGCGGAAGTAGAACTGCAAAGAGCTAAGGAAGCGGCGGAAGCATCAACCAAAGCCAAATCTGAGTTCCTGGCCAATATGAGCCACGAGATACGTACACCCATGAATGCCGTTATCGGCATGACGGGGCTGCTACTGGAGGCTGACTTAGCAGAGGAACAGCGTGATTATTTGGAGACTATTCGCAGCAGTGGAAATACATTGTTAGCTCTTATCAATGACATCTTGGACTTCTCCAAGATCGAAGGCGGCAAACTGGAGCTGGAATGCCGGCCTTTTAACCTGAGAAATGGAGTGGAGGACTCTTTGGACCTGGTGGCTGCCAATGCCGCCGAAAAAGGTCTAGAGATCGTTTGCACTTTTAAGAATAATGTACCTGATATAGTAATTGGGGATGTTACCAGGCTCTGCCAGATATTGGTCAATCTCCTGGGTAATGCAGTGAAGTTTACCGAGATGGGGGAAGTAGTGTTATCAATTAGCTCTTTGCCCATGGAGCGGGGAAAAATCGAGCTTTATTTCGCAATTAGGGACACAGGTATCGGGATATCTAAGGATCGAATGGACAGGCTGTTTCG
>JAQTXY010000437.1 GCA_028688535.1 Methanothrix sp.
CAGGCTATTGGCCTGGTGGCAGTGGGCCTGCTGCTATTCATCCTCTATGCCCTTGTCCTTTCTGTGGTCTTGGTCACCATGCCTTATGCTCTGGTAGTGCAGGAACTGGGTCCCATGCAGGCGGTTTTGGCATCCGTAAATTTTTTCAGGTACAACAAGTTCGACGTGGTAATTCTCTGGCTGGTGATAGCCGCATTATCTTTGGGCCTGCAGATGATCAGCGGTGCATTTTCCACGGGTGAGGAGGTAAGAGGTACTTCTTTCTCGGCATTGAGCGGTCTCGTGAATTTGCTGGTCTTAGCGCCACTATCCAATCTCTGGTGGACAAGGCTTTATATGAACAGAAAAGGAATGCTAAGAGTCGATGAGGTGAAGGACCCGTGGTGAATTTTCCAAATTATGCAGAGCTTATTTTGCGCTTTCGGCAGTATACGCTGATGCAACAGGCGGCTATTGCCGGTGTTATGGTTCTACTGATTTATGTCCCTTATTCTTACTTTTTGTTGAAATTAAATATCGTAGAATCGATCAGCATGGCGATATATTCTGCCATCTTGTTCATAGTGGTGTATTATCTAACCTCCTCAATTATTACCAAGAAAAGCCAGCAGTTGGCAAAGCAATCTGTGGGGCCCAAGAAGGGACTTCGTAAATAGGTAAAAGTATAAGTCTGCAGCTCGCACACAATATACTTCTACGAGGGTATTGTTGATGGAGCTAAAGATTGTCGACATGAAAATTCCTGAGGGAGCGAATCTGATTCTCGGGCAAAGTCACTTTATCAAAACGGCTGAGGATATCTATGAGGTCATGGCTGGCAGCATCCCATTCGCGAAGTTCGCCGTCGCCTTTTCCGAGGCCAGTGGCGACTGCCTGGTGCGCACGGAGGGCAACGACGAAAGCCTCATCGAGGCGGCCAGAGGCAATTCTCTGGCCCTCGCCTGCGGGCATACCTTTGTGGTGCTGATTAAAGGGGCTTTTCCCATTAATGTGCTAAACGCCATCAAAGCCGTGCAGGAGGTCTGCGGCATCTTCTGCGCTACAGCTAATCCCTTGCAGGTGGTCGTAGCCCAGACAGAGCAGGGACGGGGAATTATGGGTGTCATCGATGGCTTCTCTCCCCTTGGGGCGGAGACGCCGGTCCAGGTAGAGGATAGGCGCAAGCTGCTGCGGAGGTTTGGATATAAACTTTGATCTGGTAGTTAAAAACGGCCGGGTTTTTACAGCCGATGGGCAGATGAGCATAGACATCTGGATCAAAGATGAACGAATTGCGGCCATGGGCGGAGACCACCGGGCCGAAGAGAGAATCGATGCGAGAGGCATGCTGGTCTTGCCGGGTGCCATCGATGCCCATGTGCACTTTCGTGATCCTGGGCCCAATTACAAAGAGGACTGGGCCAGCGGATCAGCGGCAGCCGCCGCTGGAGGCGTGACCACGGTAATCGACCAGCCCAACACCTCTCCTCGCACACATGATGCCCACACCTTTGCAAAGAAGCTGGATATTGCCAGCCATCGCTCTCGGATAGACTTCTGCCTCAATGGGGGGCCTGGAAATATCAATGAGCTGGCGGCAGCCGGGGCGGCGGCTATCGGCGAGATATTCTCCTATGAGCACAGCGACGAGCAGCTTCAAAAAATCCTTGAGGAAGCAGAGCAGGCGGGAATGTTGGCCACCCTTCACGCTGAAGACGGATTGATCATAAAAGAGAAGACTGCATCACTCTTGAGCAGGCATGATGCAGAGGTCTATTCACAGGCGCGGCCTGCGGCTGCGGAAGTGGTGGCAATAGATAAGTGCCTGGGTTGGACCAGCCGTCTGCACATCTGCCACCTCAGCTCGGCCCAGGGGCTGGAAAGGGTTGCCAAGGCAAAGAGAGACGGCAAAAAAGTGACCAGCGAGGCGACGCCCCATCATCTCTTTCTCAATATCAAGGATTACAAGAAACAGGGCTCCTATCTGAAGATGAATCCACCACTGAGAAGCCAGGCGGACAACGATGCCCTCTGGCAGGGCCTTCGTTGCGGCACTATCGATATCCTGGCATCGGATCATGCGCCGCACCTGCCTGAAGAGAAGAAGGAGGACATCTGGGAAGCGCCGGCTGGGGTGCCGGGCGTGGAGACCATGCTGCCCATGATGCTAATGGCGGTGAAAAGAAACCTGATCGGCCTGGATAGGATGGTGGATGCCGTGGCATGCAGGCCCGCCCGCATCTTCGGCCTTGTCGGCAAGGGCAGCATTGAGACTGGCAAGGATGCCGACCTGGTGATTGTCGATCCCAAGTCCATCTCGCAGATAAATGCCGATCGGCTGCATAGCCGGGCGGATTGGACGCCTTTCCAGGGACGAGATGCCATCTTCCCCCAAATGACTATGGTTCGGGGCAATGTGGTCTACGACGGAGATGTCTCCGTCTCTCCGGGATATGGCCGCTTTTTGGGAAAGCCGAGGATAAAGCAAAAGGTTTTATGATAGCAATGACATTATTTTGATCATGAAATCTGATTCCTCAGGTAGCAGCGATCTGGAACGTGTGATCGGCAGGGCGGCAGTCGAGGCTGCCAGG
>JAQTXY010000438.1 GCA_028688535.1 Methanothrix sp.
GGGGGACCTCAAGAAGATGAATAACCGCTTTCTAAGAGCGGCGACGTTTCACAAATACGGCCCCAGTCTATACCTGGGAATCGGCATCCCCATACCAATCCTAAATGAGAAGCTGGCCAAAAGCACTGCCGTGCGGGATAGAGATATCACCGTTCCCATAGTGGACTACGGCATCGCTCGCCGGGATCGTCCCTCTTTGAAGATGGTTAGCTACGAAGATCTAAAGTCAGGTATGATCGAGATTAATGGAAAAGAGGTCTCAACCTCCTCGCTCTCCAGTTTCCATGTAGCCAGGGAGGTGGCCAGCACTCTAAAGCAGCAGGTGGAGAAGGGCGAGTTTCTGCTGAGCAGTGCAGTAGAGCCCTTATCTCGTGTGGGTAGCTCCCGGCCCATGAAGCAGACCAAGGAATCTCCTAACGTAGGAGATGTAATGAGTCGCGACGTGGTCACGGTTCATGAGGATATCGGGGTAGAGGAAGCTGCCCGGCTGATTGTGAGCGGCAGCTTCGATCACCTGCCGATAGTCTCCCGGGACGGACGACTGATGGGCATAATTACTGCCTGGGATATCTCCAAGGCAGTAGCGAGCGGCAAATCCTCTCGCATTGGGGATATCATGACCAGGCGGGTTTATTCCGTCAACGCGGATGAGCCTATCGAGCTTGCGGCTCGAACCTTTGACACACACAGCATCTCGGCAATGCCGGTGGTAAATAAGGACAATAAGGTAATCGGGATGATCACCAGCAACCACCTTTCCCGGCTCTTCGCGCGGAGGCGATAATCAATGAAATTAATGTTGCATGTTGCTCCAGGAATTGTGCGTTATCCTCTCATAGCTTCCGTCATTCTGGAGACCGGTGCTCTGGTGAACATCGAGAGAGCCAGCATCGATGCAGTGAGCGGTGAGATCGTGCTGGAAGTGCCCCAAGACAAGTGTTCGATGGTAAAGGAGGCATTTGAGAGGCGCGGGGTAAAGGTCGTGCCCTTGGAGATTCCCGTCATCAGAGATGAGAATGAGTGCGTGCATTGCGGGGCATGTGTTTCCATCTGCCCCACGGGTACATTTCGTTTCGAGGATTGGCTGGTCGTGGCCGATTCGGGTAAGTGTATTCAGTGTGGTGCTTGCATCATGGGCTGCCCTCAGCGTGCTTTGAAGCTGGTCTTAAAGTAGCATTTTTCTGTCCTGGGCCAGCCCATATTTTTTACTTATTTTTTTTGTTTGCTATGATTAGTTATATATAGCAGATATTCAACGAATAAAGGGACGTATGCATAGGTCTAATTTAAAAGATCGTTGTTTTCTGCTTAAAACTTTTTTAGTAAGTTATTCATCTATATTTAATTAACAAAATTAGTATATAATTCATTTTGTTCTTGTGCATCCATACAATCGACAAACGATGACAATCAATATTTGTATTATTATTCAATGGTATTTTAAGCTATTCAAATCAGTTGTCTTCGCGCATTTTTATAAATAAAAATTCAATTTATATTTGATAATGTCCTATTGCGCAAGTGGTTAACAATTAGAGTTTATGCTGCATCGATATTTAATATAAAGATATTAATTGATTTGATATCCTATTGGTCTGTAACCAATTTTCATTTATTGTATATTGAATCACCAATTTGCAGTGGATTTATTAAAACACATTATAACCTAATCTAGTTATGAAAATCACAGTCAAAAGAAATAGTAAATTATATATGGTGGAACAGTTTATACTGAAAGAATAGGTTAATGGCGAATATTTTAGCGGTTGAAGGGGAAGATATGATATTTGATACTGATCCGCTATGTGATTGGAATAATACTCACAAAACTTTTTCTATATATTTATGTGCAAAATCGGTGATACAATCCATATTACAGATTATATCAATCACTTCTGTTAAATGCGGGTGGACAAGATGACAGATGATTGCGACCTCTTCTCTCTAGGAATCCTGGCCGATGCCCTTTGCCAGCCTGCAGGATACGAGCCAAAGCAACTGCGCGCTCTCTCTCGCCAGTGATCTGATCTCGTTTCCCCCTTCATTGAAGCCATACTCTCCTCAGATGAGGATCAGATGCAAAAGAGGCTTGCCGGTCTGGCAGATTCGCTCTTTGCCTGTAACAGCTCAACTGCATGGTTTAACCTAGGTAGACTGGCAGCCAGCCTCTTCTTTCGCCATGCAGCTGAGAAATACTTTGAGACGAGTGCCAGCCTAGCCCATATACAGGGAGACGATGAGAGTGAGGCGCTGGTTTGGAACTCTCTGGGCAGCCTTTGCAATGATGATGAGGACTGGGATCGAGCCTGCCAGTTCTATGAAAAAGCCATGTCGGTTTTGGATGAGACCAAGAGTCCGTCTCTGATGTGCACCGTTCTGGCAAATTTAGGCAATACCAGTTGTCGGCGAGGCGATATGGCAAAAGCGGAGCAGTGCTATTCCAAAATGCTTCGCTTGCTAGATGGCGATGATCACTCCCGCCGGGCCGATGCGCTTCATTGCTTGGGTGAGCTCTGCCAGATTAAGGGCAACTATGGCGAGGCAGAGGAATGCTATCAAAAGAGCCTCTC
>JAQTXY010000439.1 GCA_028688535.1 Methanothrix sp.
CCAGTTCGTCCACCAGCTTCATCACTTCTGCTTCGATCAATGGAGCCTTTCCGCTATCGGACATGAGAAAAACAGGCAAATGGCTATTTCTGGAGCGTATTAGCTTGAGCAACTCTCTGGCTTTGTTATGGGTTTGTGGGTCATCATCGTCAAGGCTCCAATCCATGAGAATGCACTGGATTGATGGATCTGAGAGAATTACTGATTTGCCATCGTCTGCAGAGCCTGATTTGATCACCGTGGCATCTCCCTTTTCAAGTTCATCTACCAGAGCGCGTACAGCTCGGCCTTCTGCAGTAGGCAAATCGATCTCATCGTCTACTATTAGCACCTTCATTCCCAGTGCCAGATCATTGACTTTTGTCATCCAATATCACACTCAGCAGGTATTATGTGAGTGTATTGATCCATTCTATTATTAAATCTTTGTAGAATCATTGATTAGTTGTCATGTCTATTACTGTGAATTTATTGGCAATCGTTCATATGACTATTGAAATTTTTATCTTGATTTCGCTAATATTTTTATATATCCGTAAAATTTTTGATTAACTCGGATATTGATTGCATGTCTGGGGCAAATGCCATCCCACAGACTGTGACTGGTGTGGTGTTGATGCCTTCGCCTTCGCTCCTGATGTCTCCTCTGATCCGGTCAGCCAGGCACAAGCTTAAATGGCAACATTCATTATTGTATTCTCAGAGATCACTCCCTTCAATAACAATGGCATAAGCGACTATGCATCAAGCGACTTATTCCAGAAGAGTTCTTCCATTAGCGCTATCGTCACGATCGCTGATTCCATCAACCGGTAGATCTAGCATCTAAGTAATACTAATATTATTGCAAAAAATATTATGGAAGCAACAGGTATCAAGAGATTGTCATCTATGGGCGTATCAAGGCTTTCCACAATTGCTGTTATTGCTGCCAGCACGATACCCACCCAACCTACAAACAGATAAGCCGTCAGAGAGAAAACAAAAAATGCCAGCGATCCTTCCCAAGTCTTGCGCCGATTGTAAGGAAGGGGGTGAGTACCAAGGATACCGAAAATGGTCGCCGCCGAGTCTCCAGCGGCTAAAGCTACAATTGCTGCAGCTATCTCATGGGCATTGCTCAGAAGAATAGCCACAAGGAGCGCGCCTATAACATACCAGAAGGCTCCATAACCGGGGAACCGAACGTTCTTCCTCTCGAATTTTTCGAGAAGCCATTTAGCAACTGGAATCTTCCAGTCTTTCTGCATGACGAAAATCATTATGCAGCCGAAGAAGAGAAAGATGCCAAGAAAAATTATCAAATACATTCTGCCTGAATAGAATAGGATGAATATCAGTAAAAGGCCGAAAAAAAGGTGGAAGAGCTTTCTCCTCAGCTCAAAATAAAAATTGCCTACCTTACCTATGTCCAGCAGGCCCGGCAGCAATAGTAGTGGAGGATCTATCAGAAAGCTCATAAGTCGCATCTCTTATAAGCCTATAATCGTAGTAAGAAGTATAAATGGCAAATCCTTAATTATCAGGCCGATAGCAATCCAGTGGTGAAAAACATGTCAAGAAGCAACAAACTTGTGCTCTTATTCCTTGCGGTATCGATTCTCTCGATCTCGGCATTGGCAGAGGGCAATTACAGCGTGAACCTCTCGGCAGACAAGTTTCTGGGCAACTATCTGGTAAACCAGAGCGGTTTTACTCTATATTACTTCTCAGATGACGGCAGCGCAAGCGGCGTCAGCACCTGTTATGACGATTGTGCTTCCAAGTGGCCGCCCTTCTATGCCGAGACAATAACTGTGCCAGACAGTCTGAGAACCTCAGACTTTGCCGCCATAACCAGAACTGATGGATCAAAGCAGACCACATTCAAGGGCTGGCCGCTCTACCTCTCTTCCCGAGACCAAGCCTCAGGAGATCTCTTTGGAAACGGCCGGGAAGATAATCTCTGGCATATAGTTGATCCGCAGGAGCAGCCACAGCTCTTCTAAAGGATTCTTGTGTCTGAATACTTTGATCAGATTATTGCTTACCATCTGAGGACAAAGCATCATGCTCGAGCCATGGCCCTTGGACCTGCGGGGCTGGACTGGCCTAATCAGCCGAATCCCTTCCGAAGCTATGAGGCGGCACCTCAAATCAGGTTAATTAGGCAGGGATTCATCTCAGCGGCGAAAGGGGCCGGGAATGAGGGGACTAGTGAAGATATTATTCGGCCTTTTCCTCTGAATCTCGTGAGTCTCTCTCAGCTCTTCTTTGAGAGCCTGGCGCTATCAGGCCAAAAGAGCATATCATCCTCCAAGTGGTATTTGCGGGTGAATCCTTCCAGCGGCAATTTGCATCCTACGGAAGCCTATCTGATTTCCGGCCCTAATGCAGCGTCGCCTCATGGATTGCTGCCGGCGGGATTGTATCACTATGCACCCAAGGGCCATGCTCTGGAGCTGCTTGCCAGGATAAAAGAGGAAAGCTGGCAGGCTCTAAAGCTTCCCAAAGGAACAATGCTCCTTGCTCTTACCTCTATCTACTGGCGCGAATCCTGGAAATATGGTGAGAGAGCTTTTCGCTAC
>JAQTXY010000440.1 GCA_028688535.1 Methanothrix sp.
GTAAGTCCACACTGCTAAAAGCAATTCTTGGCTTGATCAAACCAGACAGGGGCAGTATTGCTCTCTTCGGACAGCCGCCCGCAGCAGCGCGAAGCCGCATCGGCTACATGCCCCAAAAGACCGTCTTCGACCGCAGCTTTCCTGTTAATGTGCTGGATGTGGTGCTTATGGGACGATACAGCCGCAGGGGGCTCATGCATCGTTATTGCAGTGTAGACCGTCAGGCGGCGCTCAAGGCACTGGAGGCCGTGGGAATGCAGGATAGAGCCATGCGCGAGATCGGTGCTCTCTCGGGAGGGGAGCAGCAGAGGGTCTTTGTTGCCCGATCATTAGTCTCAGATCCAGAGCTTCTCCTTCTAGATGAGCCCACCGCCGGCGTTGATTCCGCCCAGCAGACTGAATTTTATGATCTTCTTTGCCATTTGAATCGCGATCTTCGTATCGCCATAGTGTTGGTCTCCCATGATGTTACAGCCATCTCCAAGTATGTGAACAAGATCGCTTGCTTAAACCAGCGGCTTTATTATCATGACTCCAAGGAACTGAGCAATGACGATATCGAGAAGGCCTATGGCTGCCCGGTGGAGATGATAGCGCACGGCATACCCCATCGGGTACTGAGGGAACATGATTGATTTAGGATTTCTCCAGTATGATTTCATGAGAAATGCCTTGGCTGCCGGCCTGGCCGCCTCGGTACTGTGTGGTGTAATTGGCATATATGTTATTTTAAATAAAATCGTATTCATCAGCGATGGCATTGCTCATGCTGCATTTGGCGGGATAGGTCTTGGTTACTTCCTGGGCTACGATCCGCTGGCCTTCGGAGTAGGGTCGGCTGTCTTGACCGCTCTTGGCATAGGAATGGTCAGCTCCCGAGCGCGCATCTCGGAGGACACGGCCATTGGGGTCTTCATGGCTACAGGTATGGCTTTAGGAATAATGCTCCTCACCCTCTCTCAGGGCTACGCCCGAGACCTTTATGGCTACCTGTTTGGAAATATTCTAGCTGTGACGTGGAGCGATGTGCTGATTATTTCGGCACTCACGTTGACCATCCTGGTTCTTGTCTTTCTGCTCTACAAAGAGTTTCTTCTCCTGAGCTTCGATCCCATTTATGCAGAAGCAATCGGCCTTCCAGTGCAAAGCCTTCGCCTCCTGCTCCTGGTCATGGTGGCTTTCAGTGTGGTCATCCTCATCAAGATCGTAGGGATTATCATGGTCATAGCGCTTCTGACCATTCCCGGCGCCATAAGCCGGCGGCACATGATGGGCCTGCCAGCCATCATGGCAGGGTCCATATTCCTGGGCGCAGTCTTTGTGACCATTGGGCTGCTTGTATCCTATGAGCTGGATGTGCCCTCCGGTGCGACCATAATTCTGACCGCAGCCGTAGCCTTCTTCCTGAGCACTCTGCTTTCTCGGTAGACATCACAGATAGGTTTAATTAAGGGATGCAAATTAACCTTAAAGAGGATGAAGCTCCTGCATGTCATCAGCATTCTGCTTCTTCTTGCCGGTACGGTCCTGGCAGAAGATCTCATATTTTTCGCTGATGATCACTATAAATCGTTGGGCCGACCAGAGCTTACCGCCGGTGTGGCCAATCCAGTCTTGGTGCCTGGCGAGAGCATACTGCGAATAAACCTGGCCAATGCAGGCGAGCTGGAAGAGCTTATCCCCATTAACGAGAGCGGTTCCCATGAAGACATATTGCAGGAGATGATCGCAGAGACAAAGAGTTGTGATGCCCTGAACATCAATGCCGTCCTTGGGGAAGCGCCGGTCATTAAGGTGACAACAGCTTCGCAAAGCATCAATGTCCTTCCCGCGGGATCTGCTGCAATGCTGCAGTTTCATATCACTACACAGAAAAATGCAAGCGGATGGTATGCCCTTCCCCTGAGCCTTGATTACGAGCGACAGGTGGATGTAAGCGTGAAAAGAGGCGAGGTTTTTCCCCTCTACGAAGCAGAAAAGCAAAACATTACCTGCAATGTATTTGTATCAGGATCTAATCAGACTTTGCATATTTTCGGGATTAAGTCCCAGCTTTATGCAGGTGGAAGCGAGAGCATTAGTATGGCGATAAGCAATGATGGCGCTACGACGCTGTGCAATTGCTCAGCCAAGCTCCTGGCTGCCCCTCCCTTCTTCGTAGAAAGCCCGGCCGTATTGCTTGGAGACCTGGACCCCGGATCGCTCAATGTAATGGAATTTCAGGTTGGTGTAGATGGAAATGCCATCATGCAGGATTACCAGATGGGCTGTGAAATTGTGTGTCAAGAGAAAAGCATAATTGTTCCTCTGCAAATCTCTCTTTCTGATGCCGGGTTTCTAGGAAACTTTGCCCGACCTGTATCAGTAATGGGGGGCCTGGCAGTAGCCGGTCTGGCAGCTTTTCTGATATGGAGAAAAAGGGATAGACTTTCGAGTCGCAAAAGAAGAAGGCGGTAGACACAGTAGCTGCAATTAAAGCAAGAGCGATACATGACGGAGAAACCAATCAAAGCTACAGGGATATACTAGATGTATAAGAGCTTCATGGGGAGCATTGCTACCAA
>JAQTXY010000441.1 GCA_028688535.1 Methanothrix sp.
TCCTGCTCTTTGGCTGCTTGAGCTGTTGAACACAATGTTAATAGGATTATCGGTAGACCATTAGCAATATGGAGCTTCTCATCTATCATGCAAATCAGTGCAATCCCAAGAAATGCTCGGGAAAAAGACTCGCCCGCTTCGATCTGGTTCGTCTAACCCATCATATTGACCAGCTGCGTACGTTCCTGGTTCTCAGTCCCTTTTCCCAAAAGGCACTCTCCCCAGAGGACAAAGGAGCAAAGGGGCTGGCTGCCCTGGACTGTAGCTGGGCCCACGCCGAGGAGGTCTTCATGCGCTTCAAGCTCATAGAGCGAGCGCTGCCATTCCTAGTAGCCGCCAATCCTGTGAACTATGGAAAGCCCTTCAAGCTCTCCACAGTGGAGGCACTGGCCGCGGCGCTGATAATATTAGGAGAGAGAGATCAGGCAGAATTGATACTCTCTAAATTCAACTGGGGGCACGTATTTTTAAAACTTAACCAGGAACCTTTGCAGGAATATGCCGCCGCTAAGGACTCAGCCGAGGTGGTGAGAATCCAGGAGGCGTATCTCTCTTCATAGAGATCCGCCAATTGGATTCATCACCAGAGGATGAATCGATATCAATTGTCAGGGCGAGCTGCCCTGGAGAAGTAGGTGGTGCATTTTGTCCCTTTTAGTCTCCAGATATCTTCGGTTAATATTATTGGGCTCGATTTCCAGGGGAATGCGCTCAACTATCTTCAGGCCGTACCCTTCCAGGCCAACCACTTTGCGGGGGTTGTTGGTCAGCAGACGAATCTCCTTTATGCCCAGGTCGACCAGAATCTGGGCGCCAATGCCGTAATCCCTGAGGTCAGCCGGGTAGCCCAGTTCATTGTTGGCTTCAACCGTATCCGATCCTGCGTCCTGCAAGGCATAAGCCCGCAGCTTGTTGGCTAGACCAATGCCTCTGCCTTCCTGGCGCATGTAAAGCAGTACTCCATTTCCGTTCTCGCTGATGAGGTGCAAAGCTCTGCGAAGCTGCTCACCGCAATCGCAGCGTTTGGAGGAGAAGACATCACCGGTGAGGCACTCTGAGTGCACCCTGACCAGGGCGTCGGGAGCCTGCGGGTCCCCGGCCACGAAGGCTATGTGGCACTGTCCATCTAAAACAGACTCATAACCTTTCGCCCTGAAGTATCCGTAATCTGTGGGCATGCTCACATCTGATACCATGCGGACCAGCTTCTCGCTCTGCATGCGGTAGCTGATGAGGCTCTCGATGGTCATCATTCTAATGCCGTTTTTCTCGGCAAATATCTCCAGCTCTGGCAGCCTGGCCATGCTGCCGTCATCATTCATGATCTCACAAATGACGCCTGCTGGATAGAGGCCTGCCAGTCTTGCCAGGTCCACGCATGCTTCGGTATGGCCGGTACGCCGCAAGACACCACCCTCTTTGGCTTGTAAGGGAAAGAGATGGCCGGGTGTGACAAGATCGCTACGCCTAGTTTTAGGGTCTATGAGAGTCTGAACCGTCGTCGCTCGATCAAAAGCGGAAATGCCTGTGGTGGTGTTGGCCTTGGCATCAACGGATATGGTAAATGCCGTGCCCATTGATTCCGTATTCTGGGCAGTCATAAGCTGTATTGTCAGCTCTCGCAGCCGTTCGGCCGTCATGGGCATGCAAATCAGTCCGCGGGCGAAGCGAGCCATAAAATTTATAGCATCCGGTGTCACCTTTTCCGCGGCCATCATCAGGTCGCCCTCGTTCTCTCGGTTCTCATCATCCAATACTATGATGAAGCGACCTGATTGGAGATCTGAAATCGCATCTTCTACAGAGCAAAATGGCATATAAGCCGATAGTTCGTACTGACCGATACTTAAGAGTTTTGTAAGGCTGCATAAAAAATGATTTTAGAAACAATTAGTTCCAGACACCGGAAAGCAATGCATTGCATTTGCTGCAATGCCCATCGATCACAGAATTTCTCAGTATCTGATATCCTAGCCGCTCGATGAGGATCTCATTGCAGTTAGGGCAGAGGGTATCCTCGCTCTCGCCAGGAAGGTTACCTGCGTAGACGTACTTTAAGCCCGCCTTGCGACCTGCTTCCAATCCCCGGTTAAGCGACTCTATTCCAGTCCTGGGAACGTCTTTCATCTTATACATGGGATAGAAGGCGGAGATATGCCAGGGCATATTAGGACTTACACCGGCCAAAAATTCTGCCAACTCCTCCAGCACTGCCTGGGAATCGTTGTATCCGGGAATAATGAGGGTTGTTACCTCTACCCAGACACCCTTCTTCCAGAACAGCTCGATGTTGTGCTCTACAGGCTCCAGCTTTGCTCCGCAGACTTTTCGGTAGAATTGGTCATCGCCCTTCAGATCAATGTTAATGCCGTCCAATAGAGGAATGATTTTTTGTGCTGCCTCTTCACCCATGTAGCCGTTGCTGACAAAGACATTCTTCAGGCCGGCTTCGCGGGCCAGTAGAGCCACATCAAAGGCATATTCAAAGAAAATGGTGGGTTCAGAATAAGTGTAGGCGATGGACTGGCAGCCCAGAGCACAAGCCTTGGCGACCACGTTCTTTG
>JAQTXY010000442.1 GCA_028688535.1 Methanothrix sp.
TCAACGGTGATAACAGGACCAGGAATAGATTCAGCAATCGTTGGCATCGATGATGATAGCTGTGCCGCACGTGATGTATTTCCAGCAAGCGGATCCAAGAGAGGAGTAATTTCAGGCAACTTTTTATTTGATGATTTTCTTGATCGCCAGATAATGCCACCGATAACTGCAATCGCAAGAGCAGCGGGCCAATAGTCAGCCAAAAGTCCCAACCAAATCAGTATGGCAATACAAGCGATTAGATACCGAACCGCTCTTTTTGTGATGCTTGATGGCTTAACATCCTTACCATTTGTCATTAGAAGACCTTCTGCACGACTGCAGATCTGTAACCAGAGGTGAAAAAGATTTTGCCTTTGATTGTCTCCGGAAGCCTAATATCTCTAACATCCTATAAGTAGAATGACATGATATGAAAAGCCCAATCCGCGCAAATGCAACCGATATCGTTCGCTGGGCTGACCAACGAGATTCTCAGGCCATACTTCCTAAACTTATCCGACGGCTTGTCTTAGCCAGCATAAATAGAGTGGAACGCCTTCATTTCAGATCTGATGAAGGAGTTCAGCTTGGTGGGTGGGATGGAATAGTCCAGGTTCCTGCAGGGAATGCTTTTGTACCTGACGGGGTTTCTGGCTGGGAACTCAGCACAAGCGGAGACGTTAAAGGCCGGGCGATAGATAATTATCAAAAACGATCCGGCGATCCACATACTTTGTCTATTGGTAGCACGTCATTTGTTTTTGTCACAGCCCGACGTTGGCCTGGAAAGACTGGGGATGAAAACGAGAAGTGGGCCGCAGAGAAACGACAGGAAGGTATCTGGAAGGATGTTAGAGCGTATGATGCAGATGATCTGGATACCTGGCTGGAACAAGAGCCTGCAGTAGATATCTGGTTCTCGACTCTAATCGGAAAGCAACCCGCCGGTGTTAAGGATGTAGATAGATTCTGGGAAGTCTGGTCAGGTACGACAGATCCTCAACTGAGCTTGGACTTATTGATTGCCGGGCGAGAAGAGAAAGTCTCCGAGATTCATCAGTGGCTTCGCTCTGAACCATCTATAATAGGGCTACGAGCTGATACACGAGATGAAGCTGTTGCATATTTCATTGCTTCTTTGTCCCGAATGCCTGATGATGAGAGAGAAGGTGCTCTATCACGGGCAATTGTGGTAGAGGATGCGACTGCCTGGGATCTACTGGCTTTATGCGATAGCTCTCTTATTCTAATTCCAACATTTCCCGACAGGAGAATGGTTGCCCAAGCTGTTAGAAAGGGACATCACATTCTCATTCCATTGGATCGAAGTGAGTCTGAGATAGGAAAGCCACTTTCCATCCCTCGCTCACGCCGGGCAGAAGTAGAAAAAGCCTTGATAGCAATGGGATTGCCTGAGGCTCGTGCCAGAGACTCAGCTGCACTGGCTAGGCGAAGCCTTGGGGCTTTAAGACGAAAGATTGCCATAGATTCTGGTATACTCGTTCCAGAGTGGTCTAAGCCAGAGGTCGCCAGATTTCTGATACCTGTCCTACTCGCAGGGATATGGGACAAGGAAAAAATCGGTGATCAAGAAGCAATTGCACATTTAGCGGGACAAGAATACTCTAAGCTGCAAGAGAGTCTTATTCAATGGAACTATAAACCAGATCCACCAGTTCGACTTGTAGATCGCACTTGGATGATGGCCGCCAGGGAGGACTCATGGCTCTTGCTTGCTCGCTACATTACCGACGATGATTTAGAGCGATTCGAAGCTGCAATACTGGATGTATTGGGAGAGCTTGATCCATTGGTTGGGCTTTCGGTAAGCGAGCGCTTAAGTGCAAGCATCCGTGGTATTGCTCTCAAACATTCAGGCTATCTAAGAGATGGCCTAGCTGAGAGCTTAGCATTGATGGCCACATTCAGCGATCAATATTCATTAAGTACTATGAAAGGACAGGCATGGGCTGATCGTATTGTAAGGAGGCTGATAGATCGGAGTACGGATTGGCATTTATGGGCTTCTCAGTCCCCCGTTTTGCCACTATTGGCCGAGGCTGCCCCTGAGATATTTTTGGAAATTGTAGGACATGATCTATCGAAGCCGAGCCCAATTCTGGTCAATCTATTTAGAGATGCCAAATATGACTTTGGGCAGACCTCACCACATACATATCTCCTCTGGGCGTTGGAAGTGCTTGCCTGGTCGCCTGAGTACTTGCGTCAATCGTCTCTATTACTGGCGAAGCTAGCTCATTTGGATCCTGGCGGGAATCTTTCCAACCGGCCAATCAACAGTCTAAGGGAGATTTTCCTCATTTGGCACCCCTGCACCGCAGTTAACCTTGAAGATAGGATGAAGATTCTAGACGCTATTAGGCATAAAGAACCACAGGTAGCATGGGATCTCTTTGTGAAGTTGCTTCCGAGTACTCACGATGTAGCCAATTCTACCGCCAAGCCAGAATATCACAATTGGGTACCCGATGAAGAATTTTCTATTACGGATGGAGAATTGTCTAAAGCTAGCAGCGAAATTGTTCGCCGACTTCTAGAAGACGTAGGCACCGATGGCATGC
>JAQTXY010000443.1 GCA_028688535.1 Methanothrix sp.
GCGGCCAGAGCGGCAGGGAGACTCCTGAACCCATTCCGAACTCAGAAGATAAGCCTGCCCACGTTCTGCACTGTACTCAGATGCGCGAGCTCTCGGGAAATGCAGATCGCTGCCATGCTCACCTAACATCTCTTTTCGCAATTACTAGATCAACCGAATTACATCGATTTTAGCGCAAAACATTAATTACATCACTTGGAAACGATTTTCTGTAGCTCACACGTGCTGCCAGTTAAGTTACGGCAACGCACCCCGCAGTAGAGCTGCTGGATATTGAGAATAAATCAACGAAAACCCTTAAATTTCCGAATGACTTATGCACGAAGAAAAGGATTGAAAATTATGAAAAACTCGTTTGCAATTGGAATAGTTTTCTTGGCCTTATTTTTGGACTTTTCATTTTGCGTAGCCATTGCGGAGAAGGTGGAGGCACCAAATTATTTGGAAAATATAACAGATCTAGCGAATGCGACCAATGAGACTACTAATGCTTCTTTAGTCTGCGTGGGTTTCATTGATTCAGCAGATCTTCAAAATAAGACTGTAAAGGACTTGCTCCCGTTAATTCTCACTGGGGTTTATAACAATTCAGGTACTGCGAATGATACTTCAGGTGCCCCGAAAAATCCCAAAAATATTCCTATATACATGGTTCAGAGTCAGCAAGGTACAGGTAAATAAAGACCTCTTATGTCGCTGCCATATTCAACAAACATTTCTTTTCAAAATAACTAGAACAACGACCAGTAATTGCTATCCTCTCAATCCGACATAGCCATGCTGCACGGTCCGCCGGGCTCCTGTGCGCCTGAAATTGCAGCAAGCTGCAGATCGCTGCCATGCTCACCTAATCTTATTTTCACAAAGATTAATTTAATTATAGGATTACTATTAACATATAGCTATGCAGCTATGGTAGATTTTTGGGCCAATGAAGCGGAAACCGAAAATTCCCGCACAACACGCTCCGATGGCAGAGGGCTATGACGGCGCAAAAACGAAGAAGCAGCAGGGAAGCCTTGGCCTTTAGGCCGTGGGAGGGATTCACCTCCGTTTCAACCGAAAACTGTATTATCTATAACGATCAAATAGATAGTTCGCTGCGAGATAAGGCTGAAGCTGATTAAGCTCCAAAAAATGGGCACCTCGCTTAATTGCGAAGTCTTCAGTGAATGCGAGAATCAATCGGACCTCGTTTCAGTTCTTGTATGAGCGCGGCAAGAATCGAAATGTGTGCAGGCGAAGCGGGAGCAGGCTCTTCATCCATGATGATGTGTCCCCGTAAGAAGGGCGCTGTGTCAAAATCCAGTGCTGCCTCGCCGTTGCCTGTGTGATGGCGCAGGGCGGGCTCAAGGCCGCCACTACGGTGGTTGGTCCCTTTGAGAAGGGCATTGTGGATCGATGCTTGGCTCGCCTAAAACATCACTGTATTTTATATCATCTGCATTTAGCTTAAATTACGCTAAGTACTTTTCCTATTCAAAATCTCCACATATCTAATCTGGCTTTCCCACCCTGTTCAAAGCCGCCTTCAGTTCCTCCATCTTCACAGGCTTGCTGATGTATCCATCCATTCCCGCAGCAAGGCATCGTTCCTTATCTCCTTGCAGGGTATAAGCGGTCATAGCGATAATCCTGGGCTGCTTTGCTGAAGGCAGGCTGCTGCGGATGAATCTGGTAGCCTCCAGCCCGTCCATCTCCGGCATCTGAATGTCCATGAGGATCACATCATAGGATTTCTGCTCCAGGATCTTCAGCAAATCCTTGCCGTTGATGGCCACATCAGCTTTATACCCCAGATGTTTGAGCATGGCCAATGCCACTTTTTGGTTGATGGGATTGTCCTCTGCCAGAAGAATGCGAAGATCTTGGTTTGCAGCTGCTGGCAAAGCCGCCTCTCTCATCTGCTCAGCTGCCTGTTCCTCCTCCCCAAGAATGCGCAGCAATGCACTGCCAAGCTGCGTTTCTCTGACCGGCTTTGTCAGGAATGCCCGGGTCTTGGCCTGCACTGCTGCCTTCTCTCCCAAAAAGCCGATCTCAATCAACGGCACTGATTGCAGATCTTGCCGGCTTATTCTTTCCGCCAGCATGGGCCATTTAGCGAAATCGGTATCAAAAATGATTACATCGTACTTCTCCTCATCCAAGAGCCGGCAAGCTTCCCGATCCGAGACGGGCTTTGCAGCAAACATTGCAAAGGAGCGAAGATGATTGGCCAGCATCTCTCTGCTGGCATCTTTCCCCACTGCTATCAGTGCTTTTTTGCCTTCCAGTCTGGAGTAGTCTCCAGCATGTTGATTTCTGGCAGCCTCGGCAGTCCCGGTCCCTTTTTCCGGTATTGAAAAATGGAATTGGGACCCTACACCAATTTTACTCTCTGCCCAGATTCTACCGCCCATCAGCTCCACCAACCGGCTGCTAATGGCCAGACCCAAGCCGGTTCCGTCATACCTGCGGGCAAGTGATGAGTCCACCTGGCTGAAGGGGAGAAAGAGCCGGGACATGCGATCCTCCGGGATGCCTATCCCCGTATCTCTCACTGTGAAGTGATATGCCTTTTCT
>JAQTXY010000444.1 GCA_028688535.1 Methanothrix sp.
TGCCTTTACCACCTGTCCACGAATGGCGTCAGGCACACCGGTAATGGCCACCTCCATCACAGATGGGTGAGACATGAGGGCACTTTCCACCTCAAAAGGCCCCACCCGGTAGCCCGAACTCTTGATCATGTCATCGGTACGGCCTATGAACCAGAAGAATCCGTCCTCATCCCGCCAGGCGGTGTCTCCGGTATGGTAGTAATCATCATGCCAGGTGCTCTTGGTCTTGTCCGGATCGGAATGGTAATCGGTGAATAGACCGACGGGCTTGCCCTTATCCGTCTTGATGACAATCTCGCCCTCTTCACCCACCTCGCATAATTTGTCGTTCTTGCCCACCAGCACAATATCAAATCCCGGTGCAGGCTTTCCCATAGAACCTGGCTTGGGATCCATCCAGGGATAATTGGCAATGCAGACCACAGTCTCCGTCTGGCCGAATCCTTCCATGAGCCGCAGGCCGGTGGTCTTAAGGAAGCTCTCATAAACCGATGGGTTAAGCGGCTCTCCCGCAGTGACTGCATATTTTAGCCGGGAGAAGTCATATCTGGACATGTCGCTCTTGATCATGAATCGGAAGATAGTCGGGGGAGCACAGAAGGTCGTCACCCCATATTTGCCCATCTCGTCCATCATCTTTCCGGCATCAAATCGATCATAATCATAGACGAATACCGCCGAGCCGGCCAGCCATTGGCCGTAGATCTTGCCCCAGGCACATTTAGCCCATCCCGTATCAGCTACGGTGTAATGAAGCCCGTCGTCCTCCACATTCTGCCAGTACTTGGCAGTGAGAATATGACCCAGGGGATATATCTGATCATGTTTGACCATTTTTGGATATCCCGTAGTTCCGGAGGTAAAGTACCCGAGAAGGATATCCTCATTTCTAGTAGCCTGATCACCAGTCGGGCGGACGAAATCTGCCGATGCCTCCGCCAGCTCCTTATTGAAATTGATCCAGCCATCGCGCGTCTGGTCAGCTTTGCCTGCCAGGGCTTTAACCAGAGAAATATTGCCCAGACTCTTGTGGGCCTCATCGAACTCGCCCGGAACCCCGTTCTCAGCTATGCAAATGATCATCTTCAGATCGCCTTTCTTGATGCGATAAACGAAGTCTTTGGCCTTGAGCATATGCGTAGAAGGAATAGAGATTGCCCCGATCTTGTTCAAGCCCACCATGCATACCCAGAACTCCCAGCGGCTCTTGAGAGTGAGCATGACCGTATCACCTTTTTTCAGTCCATATTTGGAAAAGAGATTGGCGGCCTTGTCACTCAGGGTCTTCAGATCTTTGAAGGTGATGATCAACTCTTCACCGTGATCGTTGCACCAGACCAAGGCCCGCTTATCTGGATATTCTGCGGCATAGGCATCGACTACATCGTAGGCAAAATTGAAGTTCTCGGGAACTAGGATCTTAAGATTTTCTTTAAAATCCTCATATGACTTATAATCGACCCGAGAGACGAACTTAGGCAATAATGACGTCATTTTTCCGTTCCTCTTTCACAACTACATGACCACAGCCAGCAGCTTCACTGGCTTGTCGTTTAGGGCTTGCATGTAATGATCATAAGACGAATCAAAGAAGATGGAGTCTCCAGCGTTTAGCACTACATCATTGTCATGAATAGTGATCTTTAAAGACCCCTCGAGTACATATTCAAATTCCTGACCAGGATGACTATAGAATGAAGGACCGTCTTTCCTGGGATCGATGGTGACTATAAACGGCTCAGCTTTTTTATGAGCGAACTTTCTGGCCAAGCTCTGGTAGTGATATTGTTTTCTGCGCTCCACTTCTACCGCTTCGCCCTTTCGAGTAATGGTGAAGATGCTCATCTTGGACTCTTCGCCAGTGAGAAGCAGGCCTGTATCAACATTGAGTTTTCGCGCAATGCCGATGAGAATGCTGGCGGGAATATCCAGCTTTCCATCTTCATAGCAGTTGTATGTCCCCACAGGCACATTAAGGTGCTCTGCCATCTCCTCGGACGATACCATATTTAGCTCCCTCAGCTCACGAAGACGTGAACCTATCTCATCAAGCCTCTCCTTCATACTCATTCCTCAGCGCATTGTGACTGCCTCACATGCATATTTTAATCTATCTAATCATGAGCAATTTTCTTGCAGGTAAATCCTGGATTCAAATATCAACGGGAAAGACATAGTAAACAGATCTAACCGCAAAAAGAAAGAAAGTTCATAGGAAATGCATGGGGATTATTAAGGTTGCCGCCCTAATGAATGGGGCTATCTATCGCCTTTTTGATGGGATTGTCCCTCAATCTTATGGATATTAGGACACCTAAGCTATCGTTCGCGAATGATACATATACTCTCGAGCAAGTGGAAATAAACCTCTGCAAGGCTACAATTAGGCATCATGAGGTCCAGTCGTCCTCATCAAGCCAGTATTGAGCCTTTTTCTTTATGCTTATCGGACTCTTTATCGCAGACGGTTCGGAAAAATTGCGCGACGCGGATCGGTAGCCATGATTTCCGCGCATCAGATTGTAGGCAATTTCTGGATCAATGCCATGTTTATTTAAATA
>JAQTXY010000445.1 GCA_028688535.1 Methanothrix sp.
GCATATCGGCGTTCTCGTGACAGAAGGTGCCGATGGATAGCTCCGTCTTATCGTCTCCCAGGCCGGTGAGCATATAGAAGTAAGCTCTCATATTGCCAAGCATCTTGTTAATGATGCCGTTGTGCGGCCAGATGTAGTCGCCCTGGTATAGCGATTTTCCGGCATAAAGAATGTTGATGGCGTCGATATAACCCTCTCTCTTGCTATCGAATTGCCGCAAATCTATGCCGGTACGCGCTGCCGCCTGCAGCGTCTCCTCCACAAGCGGATGCTCCACGTAATACTGCTTCTCATGACTGAGGGTTATGGGGCCGATTACCACATTGGAATAGTCGAGCTTTCCAGAAGATATCTTTTGGAAATAATCCCGCACCGAGCAGAAATTTCCGTAACTGTTATACCCCTGAGTATTCAGCATATCGGAAACGTCTGCCGGGGTTATGGAGGTCTTGATGTCTGAGAATTGAACAATAATGGTCAAGCCCAATACATTTCCTTGATTGACCCTTCGTCCATCCAGCAAGCCCATATTTCTGCCGAGAACACGCATGGATCCATCTCGGCTGGCATAATTGCGGGCAAACCTCTCCTCAAATTTGGAGGCGATAATCTCCTGCGATTCCCTGAGATGTCTCTTCACGCCGGACGGTGGGTCCTGGCGCAAAGGAACACCGGTTGAGATCAGCATTCCACCCAGCAGGCGAGAATAGGTGTACAGACCTATCTCCGGGTCGTAGATCACCGAGTAACCATTGTCATCTTCCAGATAGCTGTAAAACTCATCACCAAAGACCGTTAGCCTGATCTGCGGTCCGTTCCTTTGGGGAAAGAGCAGCGACTCCCCGAGTATTGCGCTCATGGCAACTTACCTCTTTATTGGTAATTGTTAGAATAGGATAGTATGTTGCATCACTAAATATTTAGACTTACTTAGGAAATATTAAGACTATGGCTTACCAACCCTTTCTCTTGGCGCTTTGATCTGCTTTGGCCAGACGAATGCTGCCTGCCTCTTGCAGATGTTTTTCCAGGTCTGGGGGCGGGCTTTGGCTGAGGGGGATCTTGCTGGAGAAAAAAGCTCCATCCTTCAGGAGGGCATAACAGAATAATCCCAGCTCTTTGTCATAAATAACGGAGTAGCCTTCTAGCGTCTCGTATTGGGCATAAAATTCGTCACCATTGACAACCAATTTAATATCAGGTCCCTTCTCTTGGGAGAAGGTCAGCTTCTCACCGAATATTGCGCTCATAAAAGTCAAACCGGCCCACGCAGTGCTTTCCGAGCCAGGCCCTTCCCTACCAGAAGGTCTCACCTAAAAATATTTAAATTTATGCTTTTCGAAACCCTCTTATGGGACTTGAATCCTCTTCCAGTTTATGAAACCAGGCATAAGCCCTGACTATCTCATCTATGGTGCAGGAGCCATAGGCAGCGTTTTGGGCGGATTTTTGCAGAAATTGGGTCGCTCTGTGACCTACATCGGCAGAGGTAAGCACTTTTTGGCTTTATCCGAAAAGGGATTGAGGATAACCGGCATCTGGGGAGAGCACTTTATCCCGGCAAGAGAGACGCAGATTCCTTTGCAGACTCCTGCCACCTCTGCCGCTAAAAAGCAATTTTCCACCATCCTGCTCTGCGTAAAAGCCAAAGACACCTATGCGGCAGCAACCGAGGCGAAGACGCTGCTGGCAGAGGACGGCATCATGGTCTCCATGCAAAACGGCCTGAATAACTGGGAGACCATCGCCCGTCTGGTCGGAGAAGACCGCACGGTAGGAGCGCGCGTCATCTTTGGTGCCGAGATTCTCAAGCCGGGTCACGCTAATGTTACAGTCAACGCAGATGATGTCCTGCTGGGTGAGCCGTTTCTTCCCGTGAACCGATCGCTCTTGGTGGCATTAGAGGATGATCTCAACCGCTCAGGTATTCCCTGCAAAATTGTGAGCAAAGATGAGATTTGGGCAGCCATCTGGGGAAAGGTGCTCTACAACTGTTCCTTAAATCCTCTGGGTGCATTGCTGGAAGTGGCTTATGGTGATCTGGGTGAAAATGCAGAGACGAGAGGTATCATCAAGGTCATAATCGAGGAGATATTTCTGGTTTTAAGGGCCAAAGGCGTAAAAGTTCCTTATCAGGATGCAGATGAGTATTACCATTATTTGCTGGAAAAGCAGCTTCCCCCCACGGTTGGCCATCGCGCCAGCATGCTACAGGATATTCTTTCAGGCAGGCAAACGGAGATCGAAGCTTTGAACGGGGCCATCTCTTCGTATGGCCGGGATTATGGTATCTCCACACCCTACAACGACCTTCTCACCGCCCTGATAAAGTTCAAGGAGAAGAAGAAAGCTTTTTCATCTATCCCAGACAATTAATAACGGGAGTGTGAAATTATTGGTAGACAGTGAGAAGACGCAGGAACTATCCGATATATTGAAAACCATAACCGAAGAGATGCAAAAAGCCCTATCTGCCAAGAATACGGTGGGCGATCCGGTCACCGTGGAAGGCAAGACCGTAATTCCTCTCATGAGTATGGGGATGGGCTTTGGAGCAGGCT
>JAQTXY010000446.1 GCA_028688535.1 Methanothrix sp.
TGCAGGTTCACAATTCCCACGACTTTAAGCCCAAGCGCAATCTTGCGCACATAGTCCCTCACAACCTCCAGGACCACGCCGGGCAACGTCTGGGGCGGAATCATGCAGGCGCTGTCGCCGGAATGGATGCCTGCCTCCTCAATGTGCTCCATGATGGCACCGATCAGAACATCCTTGCCGTCACAAACCGCATCCACATCGATCTCTACAGCGTTTTGCAGGAAATCGTCGATAAGAACCGGATGATCATGGGAAACGCGCACCGCTTCGCGCATGTAGACTTCCAGGCCCGCTTCGTCATAAACGATCTCCATAGCCCTGCCACCCAGAACATAGCTGGGCCTTACCAGTACGGGATAGCCGATCCTGGCGGCAACGGCCTTGGCCTCCTCCGGAGCAAAGGCGATGCCGGCGCTGGGCTGAGGGATATTCAACTGGTTCATGAGTGCATTGAACCTCTCCCGGTCCTCAGCCAGATCAATGCTGTCCGGGCTAGTGCCCAGGATCTTTGTCTTCAGGCCGCGACGGGCGATCTCCCTTTCCAGCGGGAAGGCCAGGTTTATAGCTGTCTGACCGCCGAACTGAACCAGCACACCATCATGCTGCTCCTTTTCGATAATGTTCATGACGTCCTCTAAGGTAACCGGCTCAAAGAAGAGCTTGTCAGAGGTGTCATAATCGGTGGAAACGGTCTCAGGATTGTTATTGACGATGTGGGTCTCAATGCCCTGCTCGCGCAAGGCCATCACGGCATGAACTGTGCAATAGTCAAACTCGATGCCCTGACCGATCCTGATGGGGCCTGATCCTAAAATCAGCACCTTCTTTTTGTTCGAGGGCACCAGCTCACACTCTGTGTCGTAGGTGGAATAGTAGTAAGGGGTCTTGGCCTCAAACTCCGCTGCGCAGGTGTCCACCATCTTATAAGTGGGAATGATGCCCAGAGAGAGGCGCATATCGGTTATCTCTTCCCGGCTCTTGCCCACGATGTCGGCGATCTGCTCATCCGTAAAGCCGAAGCGTTTGGCCTTCCTCAGAACCTGGGGCTCAAGCCCGGTTCTAATCTCCTCCTCCATGGCCAGAATCCTCTCCATCCTGTAGAGGAAGTAAAGCTCAATGCCGGTGATCTTTGCAATCTCCTCTGAGGACATGCCTCGCTTCAAAGCCTGGTAAATCGCAAAGATCCGCTCGTCTGTGGGATTTTCCAGCAGCTTTCCTATCTCCTCATCCGTCCAGACGCTGTACTTTCCCGCATATCCCAGATCTTTATCGATGTCAAGGGAACGAATGGCCTTCATAAGGGCCTCCTCAAAGCCACGTCCAATGGACATGACCTCGCCGGTGGATTTCATGGCCGTGGTAAGAGTCTTGTTGGCCTTGACGAATTTGTCGAACGGCCAGCGGGGTATCTTGATCACCGCATAGTCCACCGTGGGCTCGAAGGAAGCAGGAGTCTCTTTGGTCACATCGTTTCGGATCTCATCCAGTGTCATGCCGATAGCGATCTTGGCAGTTACCCTGGCAATGGGATATCCTGTGGCCTTGGAGGCCAGAGCCGATGATCGGGAGACACGGGGATTGACCTCGATGACCCGGTACTCACCGTTCTTAAATGCGAACTGGATGTTACAGCCGCCTTCAATGCCTAAAGTGCGAATGATGTTGATGGCGGAGCTTCTCAGCATCTGAATCTCCCTGTCTGACAGAGTCTGGATAGGCGTGACGACGATGGACTCTCCAGTGTGGATGCCCATAGGGTCCATGTTCTCCATGTTGCAGATGGTAATGCAGGTATTGTTGGAGTCCCTCATCACCTCATACTCGAGCTCCGTCCAGCCTCCCAGGCTCTCCTCCAGCAAAACCTGGCTGATACGAGACCTCTTTAGCCCCAGCTCGCAGATGGAGAGCAGCTCCTCGCGAGTCCTGGCAATGCCTCCTCCCGATCCGCCCAGTGTGTAGGCGGGCCGAACTACCAGCGGTAGCCCAATCTCCTCCATGACCTGCAAGGCCTCGTCCAAGGTGTTAACTGCCCTGCTCTTGGGAACCGGCTCGCCTACACGCTGCATGGCCTTTTTGAATAGATCGCGATCTTCTGCCTCTTGAATGGCCTTAACTGAGGTGCCCAGTACTTCGACATGAAATTTCTCGAGCACGCCCATATCCGCCAGCTCTGAGGTGATGTTAAGACCCGTCTGGCCACCGATGCCGGCAATAATTCCGTCCGGCCTCTCCTTTTCGATGATCTTGGCGATAATCTCCGGCACCAGTGGCTCAATGTAGACCTTATCGGCAGTGTTGGGATCGGTCATGATGGTGGCCGGATTGGAGTTGACAAGTACTACCTCGATTCCCTCTTCGCGCAGGGATTTGCATGCCTGAGATCCGGAGAAATCAAATTCTGCGGCCTGACCAATCTGAATGGGTCCCGAACCGATGAGAAGGACCTTATGAATATCATTTCTTTTAGGCATCTCTATCGCCTCCCTGCCTTGCCGGTCACGCCATTCATTATTCTCAAGACCGCACTAAAGAATGGATCTTCCGTGCAGAGCGGTCC
>JAQTXY010000447.1 GCA_028688535.1 Methanothrix sp.
AGGCCATGACCGCCTTGCTGGTGTGCATCCGATTCTCGGCTTCATCGAAGACCGCACTCTGCGGCCCGTCCATCACTTCGTCGGTGATCTCCTGTCCCCGGTGGGCAGGCAGACAGTGCAAAGCGATTGCTCCTTCTGCAGCCAATCCAGTGATCTCAGAATTCAACTGATACTTTCCAAAGACCCGCAGACGCTCTGCCTCCTCTCCCTCGTCTCCCATGGAGACCCAGGTATCGGTGATCAGCACATCCGCCCCACGGGCGGCATCAGCCGGCTCAGCTGCCACTTTTGGCCAGCCGCCCAAACTCTTGGCCTGCTCCAGAATGCGGGCCTTTGGCTGGTAGCCTGCAGGCGAGGCCACAGTGATCTCCATTCCCAAAATGGCCGAAGCCAGAATGAGGGAGTTGCAGACATTGTTTCCGTCCCCGATCCAGGCGAGGCGCAGCCCTTCCAACTTTGCGAAGCGCTGGCGTATGGTCTGCAAATCGGCCAGAATCTGCAAAGGATGCTCCCAATCTGAGAGGGCATTTACTACCGGCACGCTGGCATGCTGGGCTAGCTGGAGAACGGTGTGGTGAGAGTAGACACGCGCCGTGATGCCATGCACGTAGCGGGAGAGCACCCGCGCCGTGTCGGCAATAGTCTCACCCCTTCCTAACTGCAGCTCGCCCGCCGAGAGATACAGCGGATGGGCGCCCAGCTCTGCCGCCGCCACCTCCAGGGAGACGCGCGTGCGCGTGGACGGCTTCTCAAAGATCATAGCCAGGCTCTTGCCCTGCAACGGTTTGCCATGTCGGCCCCGCCTGGCCAAAAAGGCCTCGGCGCTATCCAGCAATCGCAATATATCCTCTTTGGAGAGATCGGATATAGAGATGAGATCCTTTTTCATTTTCGAATCCTCAGCTTTGCATCCTTGCCTGGAGTTCGGCGATCTGGGTAATGTTTCCTTCGGCTATGGAGAGAGTGGCCTTGATGCTCTTAAATCCGGGAATGCTGCCTTCGCATATTTCATCGGAGACAAGCTGATTAGACCAGGGGCTATTGTACATGAAGGCCAGACCGGGATGAGGCTCATCCTCTGAGGTCTTGGCGGCAACGATTATCATGCCCACATCATTCTTAACCAGCAGCTTCTGCCCATCTTTGGCACCCAGACGGATCATGTCCTGCTTGTCCAGAATGATCAATGCACTCAGGTTCCTGTACTCCTCGGAAAACCGGCTCTTCCTTCCCGCCTCATCCTGGAATATGTCGCGCACGGTGACTATGCTGACCTCTACAACCTCAGCCATTTTAAATCGCCTCCATAATGCGGGTTAAAATCTGCTCATCCGAGAGAAGATCCGACTTCATAATGGGCTCAAATTTGATCCGCACCCCATCCATGCGTACCGCCGTGCCTCCTGCTTCCAGGCCGGAGAGCGCCGAAGGAATGACTACTTTAGCAGCATCGGTGGTTAAGGATCGTCTGGGATCGATGGCGATGAGCGGCTGGCGGGCCAGAGCGCGGGCCGTGCCAAAGGGCAGCGCGGAAAGTGGATCGGATCCGATGGCTAGCGCCGCGTCGCTGCTCTTGGCAGCAGCGATCACGCTATACTGCGGACCGTGCACAGCCGAGCCGCCCTGGAAGGAGACGCGATTGATAAAGCCGGTCTTCTCTTTCATCAACTCGTTAAAGCCGCGCATATTGTAGTGACCGACCATGGGGATAACCTTGAAGGTGGTGACCTCATTTAGCTTGGCAAGCAACTGCTCAAAGAGCTCCATCTTATCCTGCAGGGAATAGATCATGCCTAGACCCGGAAAGATCGCTCCCCACTCTGTCTTCTTGAGAACACTGGAGAGCTCAATCATCTTCTTCTTGTCTCCCACCTTGGGAATCTTTCCATCCAAAACAGCCAGGATCGCCTCCAAAAACTGCGCGTCGCCACCTGGCGGCAGCCGGAAGTAGTAGTTACTGCATAGCCGCGCTGTGGCTGACTTTCGCACGTCGACGACAATGCAGGTCCTTTCCTCTTCGTAGCTTCTCTGTCTCTTCTCTCCCCGCGGATAGTAGGAGAAACGCGAGAGATGGCGGGGATGGCTGCTGGAGGGGTCCGATCCCCAGAAGATGGCGGTGTCTGCATAGTTTCGGACATCGTCTAAAGTGCAAGAAGGAATCTTGCCGGACAAGATGCGCTCCATCAAAATTCCCTGGCAGAAAGAGGAGGTATCATCTATGGTCGCGCCCAGCTTTTCCGCCAGCTTTATGCCTGCTGCCTGGGCCTCCAACGTGGAATTGGACCAGCCGTATAGGAGCGGGCTCTTGGCGCTCTTTAAAATCTCCGCTGCCTTCTCGATCGCCTGATCAATTGTCACCTTTTCTCCATCGATCATGGGCATAGTCCTCTCTGTAAAGGCTGCCCGGAAGTGGCCGTGCCCCTTGCGGCAGAGGTTCTTCTCATGTAGGAGTGCACCATTCTCGAAGGTCGCCACAATATCCTCGCAGAGAAGCGAGCATCCCGTGCATATTGCCATTTGCTTTTCACCTTCCTGATTTCAATTAAACG
>JAQTXY010000448.1 GCA_028688535.1 Methanothrix sp.
GCAACGCATCCAGTCTCTCTGAGCTCTCGCACACATCTTGCCCTCTGCATCTTTCTCATTCCATATTCAAAGAAATTTCGGGCCAAGTGTTTTATATTCACAGTACTAACTAATAGAGTATGACCGGAAGGGCAAGAAATGATCTCCTCAATAAGGCATATTTCAAAGAGCAAAAAGGCATCAAGATCCTGCATCTTAAAGGCAGCCCCTATGAGATGGGCTATCAGCACGGCCATCTATTAGCCGCTAAAATTGAGCTTATGGTAAAGAGAACCCTCCTGGCAACTGCCGCTTACGCCGCCCAGCAGACCGGCTCGGATCTTGAGCGGGCAGAGGAGATGATCTGCATCGGCCAGCAAAAAGCAGAGCCATTTATCCCCCGGGAATTCAAGGACGAGATGAGGGGAATTGCCGATGGTGCAAAAGATGCCGGTGCGGATGTGACAATGCAGGATATCCTGCTCTGGAATACAAATTATGACCAATGGTGCATCTATGCTCATCCCCATTACTGGCAATGTGACGGCAAATCAAACACACATGGCAAGACCAATTCGAAAGCCAATTCTCCGATACCTGTCACCTCCGGCGGATGCAGCAGCTTTTGTGCCTGGGATGAATGGGCCGGAGGAGACGGAAAGCTGATCTTTGGAAAAAATGAAGACAACTTCAATATGCCTGAGCAACTTGACAATCGCATGATGGTCATAGCCGATCCTGATGAGGGATTTGGCCATGCATTCATGACCTATCCCGGCATGATCGGTCTTGACGGCGGCCTGAACGAGGACGGATTGGAGATGATGACGCAGCTAAATTCCATGCAGGATGAAAGCATGCAGGGCTGTGGTATTGCCATCTTCACTCGATATCTTCTAACTCATGCTGGCACAGTAGATGATGCCATAAAGATCTTCAGGGATACGCCGCGCGCTGCCGGCATTGCCTATCATGTGGCAGATGCCAAATCTAAAGAAGCTGCCGTAGTAGAAACATCCTCCAAGATGGTCTCTGTTCGCTATCCCATGGAAAATGTCAAAGCGTTGTGGCAGACCAATCATTCCAACTGCTATCCAGGCTGGATGGGCTACTCTGGATACAATATGGTAGCTGATCAAGTGAAGGTGAATGCTCTCAAGGACATATCAACGATTGAGAATTGGCAAAATAGCCTTAAGGATCCCTACAACTTTTATGTGCAGGCCCCCAGCCGCTTTGAGAGATATGGCCAGCTGATACATCAGTATTATGGCCGAATAAATGTGGAAAATGCCATAAAAATATTAAGCGATTGCTATGATCCTTACACCAGGATGGTCCGCCCGATTAATTTTCCCTCTTGGACAAACAACATCCTCTGCACCATATGCGCTCTATATCCTGATTTTGCCTATCAGGCCAAAGAGCCGGTGGGCAAGTTCAAAGCCCATATCGCCAATATGTGGAGCCTTATCGCTTATCCCGAAACCGGCGATCTCTGGCTGGCGATAAAGGATTTCCCTGCCCAGTATGGAGGATATGAATATTTCAACTTGCGAGAGATGCTGAGTTCTTTACGTTAGAATTCAGCCCAAGCCCTGCGCCAAAGCGAAAAAAAAGTCTTCTCGCGCCATTACTTCGCGATGGGGTCCATCTCCCAGATGCCAAAGGGGTTGTTTTCAGTATCCATGCAGACTACAAAATATCCCATTCCAGGAACGGCTTTCTTGGGGACGATTATCTTTCCGCCTAGCTTTTCTACTTTCGCAGCATATTCGTCCACCGAAGGCACTCCTATGTAGTTTATCATTTGTTGCTCGGGGAGCATTCTCTTCATCATCCCTCCGCCAGGAGCGCCATAGACATCGATCATCATGTAATCCATGCCTGGCATGCCTACAATATTCCATCCGAATAGGTTGGAATAGAACGTTTTTGCCCTTTGCATATCGTCCGCAGGTATCTCAAAGTGTACTATGCTTGTCATTTTCTTCATTCCTCCAGGTTCTCTAAATCTATTTTTTTGATCATTTCAGCTTTTTCAGGAGCTCTTCAAGGCGGTCCATGCTTTCGGTTGCGCCTTCCTTCATCCCTGAGTTGAACATGCCGTCGCGATCTTCAACTGTCTGGAATAGATCCGTGACTGTCAGCTTCGTCTTGCCTTCAAACTCCTCGAAGGTTGAAGTTTCCAGTATTACATGGCCCGGCATACCGACAAATTCAAAGGTATGCACTTCCCTATCTGGCGGCACGATTTCCTGATAGAGGCCATGGAAAACGTACTCATTGCCATCCTGATCTCGCTGGATGAATCGCCAGGCTCCTCCTGGGCTAACGTCCATCCTTTCAACCACGGTAGTAAGTTTTTTCGGCCCCCACCACTGTGGTATAAGATCAGGATTCGTGCTCGCCTTGAAGACCAGTTCGCGAGGCGCGTCAAAGATGCGGGTTATGACAATCTCCCGGTCAGTGGGAAAGTCAAACTTTGGTACATTTTTCCCGGGGGTATTCAATTTCTCACTCTCCAGGTACAGGGCAAGCTTGTCGAAGGATTCGTTCCCATCA
>JAQTXY010000449.1 GCA_028688535.1 Methanothrix sp.
CTGTAAAGAGCACAAGGTCCGGCTTGAGGGTTATTATTTTTTCGATATCTGGATCCCATCGCTTGCCCACATCTAGCAGACTATTAGCCTCAGGGAAAAATCCGGGATCATATTCAGGATACTGCCGGGCCGCTCCAACGATGTCGTCAATTGGAACCTTGAGCGTTCTTCGGGTCTCAAGAGCATGTGGGAAACACACAATAACTCTCGATATTGGCTCTTCTATGGTCACAGTCCTGTTAGCTCCATCGATCAGGGTGAGCTTCTCCGGATTTCCATCGATGATCTTCTCAACCTGGACAATATCATCTTCGTCTATCTTGCCGTCATAATTGGCATCTGAAAGCTCTGTAGCTTTGCTCGTTCCCTTGATAACATCATTTATATATGCAACATCATTCTCATCGATTGTCTCGTCTAAATTCGCATTTCCAAAAATATCCAATACATAATCAGATGCCATAGCTGGCACAATGACTGATAAAACGCATAAGAGCAATATCAGTAAATGCTTGAGCGATTCTGTCATAAGAAACACCATTCAGCGCCTTTTTTAGATAGCTATTTTAGGTGGCGTGCGGATGCCTTGAGGAATGGCAAATGATCATCCCAGATCATATCTTGCACGCCTAACCAAGAACGGTATTATATGTTCTCATTGATAAGTTTTACCATAGATATAGCAAAATTTAGCAATAATATTAATATCTATCATATTGCGGGCATCTCTTTCTCCTTCAGCAGCGTATCAATATCCTCATTGATCTTATCAAGCTCATCATCTGAAAGCGGCTCCGGTATTACTCTATCGTGATTATTATATACCGATTTAGCCAAACATCTAAATGCATTCGCAATCTCTGAGTCAGGTTCGTATTCGATGACAGTCTTGTGGCGTATCTCGGCTTTTGGTATAGCCCCGCTCATTGGAATGCCTCCGATCACACTAGTTCCGATCTTTTTAGCAAATCGATCGACAATAGACGGATCGTTGATGGCGCTTCGCCCATTGTAGATGATACCACCCAGGAAGACCTCATCTCTATCAGCAAAACGCTTTATCCCTTTACAGATATTATTTGCAGCATAGATGGCCATTGGATCGCATGTGGTAACGATATACACATCATCTGCCAGACCATTTCGCAAAGGCAAGGCAAAACCACCACAAACCACATCGCCCAGCACATCGTATATACGACATCGGGATTAATATGATTGAATGCACCATGACGGGATAACATTTCAGATGCAGTCATCACTCCTCGCCCTGCACAACCCACACCAGGTTCCGGTCCGCCTGCCTCGGCACAATACACTCCATTGAAGCCTTTATAGACGATCTCCTCCAGCTTCATCTGATCCGGACCCTTGTTGCGAAATGCATCGAGAATCGTTGGAATCCTTCTGCCGACGATATTCCTTGTTGCATCTGCTTTCGGATCGCAGCCCATTACCATCACAGCTTTGTTATCTTCGGCTAAAGCAACCGCCATGTTTGAAACGATGGTGGATTTTCCAATTCCACCCTTGCCATAAATGCAAAATTTTCTCATTTAGCATCATCCTCTAAACCATAGTCATGTTTTCAAGTTTTTCTCCAAATCCCATAATCGCATTGATTATGGCCTCTGTCAGGCAAACCGCGCCCCTAATGCCCGCATACGGTGCCTCATCGTAAATGCACACCTGGTCAAATACAGGATAAGAGAATCTCAAAAGAGGTATTTTGAGTTCTCTGGCGAGCCTTTGCTCAAAGCTGCTTCCAAATAGCATTGTGGTATTGGATCCTTTGACATCTCGCTCGAATTGATCTGGATCGCCCTCAACAGAAGAGAGAACCTCGATCTCAAAGCCAAGCTCTCTATCCAGGAAATTCGCCAGGCATTTTGCATGAAAATCGCCAATGACAGAGACTGGAGTGCCGTAAAGCTCGCTCAAATTCAAATAGATCTTTCGGAAAGGTTCTATATCGAGATCTTTTTCGAGATCATATCCCAAATCCATATGCTTACAGATAGAGTCGACAAATTCCTTTGTTCCAACAAGGCCATAAGGATATCCGACCTCGATGAACGGCACACCATGCTCTTTTTGCATATATCTGGCAAGATCAGATCCCTGTCCTATTACTACATTCAATTCTGCCGCAGGCGCTCTTCGCAGCTCTTTGTATGAGCAATTCGAGATAACGCAATTTACAGAGATTCCAGCTTGGCTCAATATGCGCTTTATCTCCTTTATGTCTGCCTCGGCTTTGTAGTCATCCGGACATAAACCGATGAGGTTGACCGATTTATCTATCTTATCGCATTCCTTCATCAGATCTGCCAGACGGAGCAGAGCGCTCTCATACCCCTGCCTCATGGAGCCCTGAAAGCCGGCAGCATCTACCCATACAATATCTTTTTTTGTACGTGTTTAGCCCTCACCTAAATTTTTAAAATTTCCATCAAAATTCATTTAGACCAGAAAAATTAAGTAATATAATCGTAATAATCTTTTATTGGGAGTATGGACGAAGGAGAAATTATCA
>JAQTXY010000450.1 GCA_028688535.1 Methanothrix sp.
CCACTCTCTTGCCCATTGTTCCATAACCCTAGGTAGGGGAACTATATCTATATATTTTTATTGTTTAAATACGATGCAAGAAGATCGATATAGTTACTTTGTATTCCCTACTCTGTAGAAGTTAAGGCTTTAAGTCGCGAAGATATTTTAGCAATTTATGAAGAAGGTCCTGAAGCAGTTGTTGCACTCGTCCAAACCATTTTCTTAAAACAAGCAGCAAGGATCGCCGAACTGGAGGAACGAATAAAATCGTTAGAAGATCAAATCAATAAGAACAGCCGTAATAGCAGTAAACCACCTTCAACAGACACCATTAGAAAGATAAAGAGCCAGCGCAAGCCGAGTAGTAAACCTGTAGGCGGTCAGAAGGGGCATAAGGACACACTTTAGAAATGGCGGAAAAGCCCGATCACAAGATCGTTCATCCGGTTACCAAATGCGAATCGTGTGGTAGGTCTCTGTGCGATGAAAAAGCCGCAAGTTATGAACGGCGTCAGATATTCGACTTGCCGCCGATCAAAGTGGAAGTATTCGAACATCAGGCTGAAAGAAAGATCTGCCCCAATTGTGGCTGCCTCAACAAAGCTACTTTTCCAAAGGAAGTTGCACATTCTGTTCAATATGGAACTCGATTGAAATCTGTAGCGACCTATCTGAATCAATATCAACTCGTGCCCTTTGATAGATTGAATGAGGCTTTCGTTGATCTCTTTGGCCATCATTTGAGCCAGAGTACTCTGATTGAAATAAATCGAGCATGCTACAACATCCTGGAACCTGTCGAAGATGTCATCAAACAACAGTTGATCGCATCACCTGTTATTTGCCTTGATGAAACCGGCATGCGTATCGAAGGAACGAGAAAATGGAGCCATGTGGTTTCGACAGAGATCCTGACTTATTATGCCGCAAGAATACATCGCGGTTCCAAGGCCAACGAGGATATGGGAATACTGCCAGTCTACAGCGGAACAGCAATGCATGATGGTTGGTTCTCCTATTTCAAATTCAAATGCAACCACGCTCTCTGCAATTCACATCATCTGAGAGATCTCACCTTCATTCACGAAGAGGAAAAACAGAACTGGGCCAAAGATTTGATCGATCTGCTGATAAGCATTAAGGCTGTAGTAGATCGCAGAAAGTCAATCGATTCTAAATTGGATCTCGCCGAGATAAAGGATTTCGAAGACAGATACGATCACATAATCGAAAGGGCCAAGCTTGAAAATCCGCCCCCGATCACCTCTAATTCAGAAGGGCAGATCAAAAAACGCGGAAAAAAGAAAAAGACAAAAGCTCTAAATCTATTGGAGAAATTGGACAAGTATCGGAGAGAAGCTTTGGCCTTCATGCACGACTTTGAGGTTCCATTTGATAATAATCTGGCAGAGAGGGATCAGAGAATGGTGAAAGTTCAACAGAAAATCTCAGGCAACTTCAGGAGCTGGGAGGGAGCCAGAATTTTTTGCCGAATTAGAGGATACATCTCTACGGTCAAAAAGAACTCCATTTCAGTTATTGACGCTATTCAAGGAGCATTTGAAGGCAATCCATTCATTCCCGGGAAAACGTTGGTTTCTGCCTAAAACCTTAACGATTTCCATGGCAGGGCTGAATAGTTACTATTAAGATTGAAAAAAAATAACATTAAATTGGCCCTTCGTGATTTTTGGAGCTATAAATACTGGAAATCCGCGGAAGGCTACTTGAAAAAGTGGTGTTTCTGGGCAACACAAAGCAGACTAGTGTCGCGTCAACTATCTAATGTCGTATAAAGGCGAGAGAGTTTAACTCTCGCATCCGCAGTGGTGAATCGCCAATTTATCTTTGCATTTTTATTGGTTCTAAACTCCTGCCATGCAGCTACTTCTTTCTTAACAGTCTCAATATTATCGATTCTTCTATTCAGGCATCGGCTCGTGAGCACATTCAACTCAATCCCAGCAATATTCAACCAACTGCCATGCTTCGGAGTGTGCACAAACTCAAACCTATCCCATAACGCTTTTGCCTTATCTGGAGGGAACTTCTCATAGAGCGATCCTGCGTTATGGGTGTTGAGATTGTCCATTACTAATGTTATCTTTTCTGCATATTCGTATCTAGCGGCGATTTCTTCTATAAAGCAAGCCCAGTCCAGCTTAGTTCTTCTTTCAGTGACCTTTACCATACGCGTCCCTGCCAATGGCTCGCAGGCAAGGAAGATATTAGATTTACCGCAGCGTTTGTATTCATAATCGTGTTTGGCCATCTTTCCAGGAGATGCTGGGATTGGGACTCTCGTCTCAGAGATCAGCTGTTTTGGAGATTCGTCCATGCATACAATCGGGTGACTTGGATCAAAAGGCCGTTTATATACATCCAACACCATTTCCATATTCGCGACAAAGCTACCGTTTTGATCTGGCGGAATAACCCATCCCTTTTGTCGCCATGGCTTGATTTCGTTTTTTTAAAATTCGACGCACGCTTTCATGAGAAATGCTGTCAATGTAATTGAGCTCGACAACTTTGTCAGCCAATAGCCTCAAA
>JAQTXY010000451.1 GCA_028688535.1 Methanothrix sp.
CGCGAAGTCAACATACAAGGATGATGCTCTATTTCAGTATAATAACTGCATTCCTATAAAACGATTGATTGAATAAAAAATTATTTGAGACCTTTTGCAGTCTTTCTTTGTAGGATAAAGTGGCTGATGGTATGGAATTGGCCACTAATATGGAATGGCTGTAGTGTAGACAGTAGTAGCTGCTGGCACATTGATGATCTTGGCCACACCCCTCGGGAAGCTCATAGTCTTCTCATAATTGTTTACGCCATCAAAGATGCGAATGGTATGCGCCATGCCGCCCACGACTGAGAATCTGAAGACTCCATCCGGTGCATAGCCATTGCTGCCTTCCTTGCCCACCATGGCGCCGTCAACGTAGACATCATATCCTCTCATTGTCGTTTGAATAGTTACCGGCGTGTCCCCGCCTACAGTTGTCTGTGGCGGATAGGATGTGCCGTATGTCTGGTATGAGGTCGTCAGGCTGGTGGTGGTCTGGCCCAGGCCGCTTGTTGTTGAGGTCTGACCTGCATAGGGCTGGTTGGAGGCAGGTGGCATATTTGAGGAGGGCGGCATCTGGCTGGCAGCCGAGACCTGGCTGGTTGGCGGCGCCTGGCTGATCACATCAATGATGATGGAGTTGCTGGGCTGGTTATTCTGCACGAAGAGCAGAATGTGTCTGCCTACTTTGTCCGCCATGTAGTTGAGGCTGTTATAGCCTGCGAAGAAATTTACCCGTTTGCTGGTTATGTTCGGAGAATCCGTCTGAGTTATTTCATAGTAATCAGCCTGTCCGCCTGCGGGAGCAAAGGCGATCAATTGCAAGCCAGTTCCTGCCGGGACTATAGCGTACGAGGACCAATCCAGACCCTTCTGGATCCATAATTCATTGCCTCTCGCGGCGGCTGTGGCAGACTGGTACTGGGTGTAGGTAATTTCCTTGCCGCTGCCGAAATAGATTCGAGATGGCATCTTATGTGTGACATCAATTTTCACCGGATTAAAGCCGATCACCGGCACGCTGGTATTGATAAGAAACTCGGAGAGGAAGGAAGTAGCACTGCTGGTGTTCTCGAACTCGGGGCCAAACCACGGGCCGCTCAAATCCGTACCTGTATCACCGATGCCGAACAGGCTGTTTACGTATTCTTCATTAAAAGCTCCCCCGGTCAGACCAATGGACTGCTCCAAGGAAAAGCCCTGCGCACCGATTGCGCTTGCTGCCCCTGCACCTAAAATCAAGGTCATAAGACATAAACATAAGCAATTGAATCTCAATTATTACACCTCATTTGTTGCTGCTTTATCCATATATTATTTAGCCTTAAGTCTCTTCTGAGTCTCATCTGAAACTCATGGAAACCCGGATGCAATTGCATAGCTACAAAATTGTGGATAATCTATAAAAAATATTTTATCATTAAGGTCGGAAGCAGGAAATCTTTCAGAAAGTAGCTTCCAGGCTCCATTTGTTAAGCTTGCCTGTGTCTCTGCTTGCCAAATCCCTTATCTTGAGAGTCCATTTGCCCTTAATGGATTGGCCGAGAAGAGGGACAAGAGATGCCTTTGACTTGGAGTCATAACTCATCTTCAGATCCTTCTTGCCGATGCCGGTGCGGTTGTGCAGAATGGCTCTCTTGCCACCTGGTGAGGTGAGTTCTACTCTCAGGTTGGAGATGTTGTTGTGGCTTATGTCCACTTCCACCACCAGCTGCTTGACCTTGCCATCCTGGTCGAGCAATATTGTATTGGAAAGGCCCGTGGTTCTATTGTCGGGAATGGTTTCGCCGGATGTTGATGATCCTTTGGCCACGTGATCTGTCTTTTCTTGCCCGACCACAAATGTCACAGTACGGCCCGGCTCGCTGATATTTGATATCGTCAGCCCTGAATCCGATCCGTCCCATAGGATCGTAGAGGGTCTTGTGGCATGGCTGAGGGCAATTCCCACCATCTTGCCGAAGAGATCCTTTTCGTCACCCATGCTGCGGTTGGTCTCCAGATCCAGGCTTCCGTCAGCCTGCAAGAGCCCGCACTGATAGTGCTTGGTGGCAGACCCGCCCTGCCATTCATTTGAGCCCAGTGTGTCGCAGTGATAGACCGCCAGGCCGCTGGCGGGAATGGAGGCATCAAGACCTATCTTGGAGCGGTTTTCCACCAGGAAGTATTCATTTATCTTGCCGGTCTCATAGATCATAACTGTGCCGTAATCCCCGTGATCAACCTGATACTGGCCGGGCTTGCTCAGGCGAACCGTCTTATCGCACCATCCGACAAGGTTGCGCAGGAAGGCGCATACCGGCGCGGGAGTTCTTCCATCATCGTTATGATTGCCGGCGCTCATGAGGCAGAAGTATCCCAGGCCCGCGCTCTTCTCAAAGTCACCGTCCCGATTGCCATAATCATAGAGATCCGGCCAGCGGCAGAGCATATGGCCGCTCTCATGGCAGAAGGTTCCGATAGAGAGGTCTTCCTTGCTTCGGCCCATGCTGGAGAGCATATAAAAGTAGGTCTTCATATTTTTGTACTTGAGATCTATGATGTGGTTAT
>JAQTXY010000452.1 GCA_028688535.1 Methanothrix sp.
CACTACGAAATGACAAAGGAACTTCGATTCATGAGCGAATCATGACGACACTGGCAACATGGGGACAGAAAGGGTTGAATAGTCTCCAAATGCTAACCGAGATGCTGGCCAGCTAAACACATACGATTTTTTAACTTTAGGTAGATTTTCCCCCACGTGGCATGAATTTATATTTAGTGAATGCAAAATTCACCATATTATTCATACCACATTATTTTTTATAAATGTTGAAATCGAGTTTACAATCTACAAAATCTCATACGATTTTTGCTTGCTATATTATCAGTCTGACACCAATTTAATGCAATGGGTCAATAATAAGAAAATTATTTGCGTATCAGTAAATATTGATATAAAATTGATATAGATATTAATATACAGTGGTTCAACTAATTGGAAAATCGGCATCGATAGACCATTAGATTATTGAATGGAATATAGTTATCTTGGTTTTATAATTTAAACTGCCATAAGATTCTTATACTATGCATTCTATTTGCTGAATGGCGGAGATGAGAAAATGCCATCGAGCATCTTGTTAGTGGAGGACGTAGAATTAAATCGCAAAGTAGCATTATTAATGCTCAAGAAGCTTGGTTATCACGCGGATTTTGCTACAAATGGTTTTGAGGCAATCGAAGCCCTAGAACATAAGTCCTATGATATCGTGCTTATGGATATCCAGATGCCAGTGATGGATGGATTAGAGGCAACAAAGATCATCCGGCAAAGATGGCACCAAAACCCAAAGATCGTAGTTATCACAGCATTAGCCGATTGCCGAGATGCTTGCCTTGATGCGGGTGCAGATGATTTTCTAAATAAGCCGCTTGGAATCGAAAAATTAAGAGCTGCAATCGAATACAACATGCCGATTTCACCATTTGTGTCGAGTAACCTAGAAGAATTTGCTGCTACGTCAGACCTCTGTGCAATGGAGACAATTCCTATTTAAATGGTATAGATATGAGATGAAGTCTCCCTGGCGTCTGTGAGGGTATCGCGACCAGGTACTGGGCAAGATAGTGCCTGACTCTCTAGGCTGAGTAACAGGCGAAAAGAACCCAATTTAGCAGGATTCTCGGAGATCCTCATAAGAATCCAGACATGGAGAAGATGCGCTGAACGTGTTTTGGGAGATTTAGGGGGAAATCGCTTTATAGCATAATTATGATAGTATTTGCCTGGTAGGTATCATCGTCACCTCCTAGATTAGATGGCCAGAGCCTCTGGTTCTGGCCGTCTGCATCATGAGAATATCTGCAGCCTGCCGAGATTCTTCATTCTATTTTCGGGAAAAACATGGAAATTGGTTTTAATGTTGGCTCATGTCGGTTGGGCTTACGAGGCGCTAACCATATTAGCACTAACAAACATACATATCTTCTGGCTATGCTGTGGTAAGTATGACATGCTATTCTCGCCCCTCACCGGTGCTCCTCAGCATGGCCTCAAGAATGCGTGATTACATGCGGATTGTGGCAGGGATATGGCTTGGGCGGCCAAGAGGGCTCTGAGTATGTTGCCCAGGTCCTGGGCGGACATAATCACGATAGCGGCAGGCAGCACAAAAGGAGGAAGAGTTCTCGAGGATCTCCATTTCTTTGATAAGATAGTCACGAAGAAGGCAAATCGGCAACATGTAGCTGGAAGCGCTTATCTGCCGACAACATCGATCACTTTATAGCCTACAATCAAGAAGAATGTGAGTACCATTGGCACAATGGCCAGGTTCAACATGGTTGACAGGCGCTTATTCCATTGTGATGAAGCTGACAGAATTTCAGAGGCACTGAGCAAAACAATAAGGCAGATGACACTTATAACACTGATTTCAGAGACGCCAACCGTTGCAAAAGTAGTAACTACTGATGCAGTGCTCGCCGCGCTCATGGTGCTACTTACCGTACTCAACATCGAGGATAACATAATCTTCTCTTGCTAATTGGTTTCGGACTATTATTGGGCTTAATCTATTTACATGTTACTCATATGTGGTATATAAGGATGATCTAGAAAGAGTTTGGTAGTAGTATTATTTAATATAGTTTATTTAATTGAATGCCTGCTGCTTGCTATGCGAGTGCACCGCCGCGGTTTCACACTTAGCTGAGCCAAAAAGATCAGCCAAAACTCCATGTAGTGATCGGGGTTGCGCTGAGGATCCTTGCCAATTAGGAGCTAGCTGGTTCTTGCAGCCAGTTGAACGAATCGCGGTGGCCGCTCGCACGGGCATGCTGGATGGCTTAGATCTGCAAGGACGGCAGAGACGCAGCTTGAAGGTGCTGGTGGCAGGAAGCCGGTCGAACTTCATTTCGTGCTTTCGGGAAGGCTTGGCGGCTGATCGGGGATTGCGGCCAGGTTCTGGGCGGCACGGATGGATGGCAGGAGTCCTGTCAAGTGGATGACTGGGATAGATATCTCGGATAGTAGTGTCACGTCGTGTCCTTCATTCATCAAAAGAGTGACACTACGAGTCAAAAGAAGTGAGAGGGATTATGGGGGTAGTATACTTTACAAGGT
>JAQTXY010000453.1 GCA_028688535.1 Methanothrix sp.
CCGTTTCCATATTCTGTCCTGGCTACATAATCGGAGTCCTGTTTCAGCTTCGGGCCCGCGTTGCCCACCGAGGCCCGAAAGCCTGCCAGCCGGTACATGGGCAGATCGCTGTTGCTGTCCCCGATGGCGGCAAACTCGGACAGCTCAATATTCATGCGCTTGGCAATACGAACCAGACCCGTCCCCTTATCGACCCGCTTGTCTTTGATATGCACGGCATATGTGGTGTCAATGACCTCTACCGGCAGCCCCAGCTCCTGGGCGCGCTTGTCAGCTGCTTTTGCATCGAAGGTGCGCTGCAGGGCAATATCGGTGAATCTGTAGCGAGCGGAGTTGTATCTTTGCATGGGGAATTCTGCAGAGAGCTTGCTGAAGGCATCCTCACAAACATCGAGGTCTGCCAGGATCTCCATCTCATCCTCTGAGTAGGAGAGCACGCCACCGTTCTCGGCTATGAAGATGCGAGGCGTGCCCAGGAGAACTGAGACCGTTCTGGTAAAGCAGTGGGTGTTGCCAGTGCTCAGCACCACCGGCACTTTCAGCTTACGCAGCGCCTGCAAGGCGGAAGGGCAGAGCACTCGGTTATGGTCGCTCAGGGTGCCATCGATGTCTACCGCCAGGGCGCGGATCATTGCCATTGCCTCAAGCTTCCCGGCACTTGGGAAATCGCTTCTTCTCTTCTATCCTCAGCCCATTCCTTTGCCTTCACTTTCCGGTGGATGCAATTGTCTGTAAAGTCCGACGCCTCCAAATTATGATCATAGCCACTTTAGCACTAAAAAAAGGTTTCGTCATCTCGAAAATGAACTGGTGGATCATGGAGCAGCAAGCGGCTGTCCGAAAAAAAGTTAAATCATTGACATCAAGTAGGTGAATATGAAGATACTATTATCATTCTTGTTTCTTATTTTATCTATCACTGGCGTTCTTGCCGCGTCTGCTGAGGATACCAAAGACCAGGCAACTGCTCTAGCCGATAGCGGTATGGACTACAGAGTCGTGACCTATCCCTGCTATTTCGAGGGAACTGTGCGAGATGCAGGAACCGGGGCGGCCATTAAGGGAGCTTGTGTAACCTTTGTCAAGGAAGACAAGAGCAAGTCCTGGACGGCGACCACATCCGATAGTGGGCGCTACCGCCGGGAGCTTCCCGAGGGCAGGTACACCTACATCGTCACCCATTCCAATTATATCATGCAGTCCAGCTCATCTCCAGTCGAGGTAAAAGCCCCCTACACCAAGAGAGTGAGAGGCGCAGGAGGCATTGTTCGGGAGATCACCATAACAAGTGAGAGATCTAAAGTAGTGGATATTAACATGAAAGCCAGGCCCACCACTGTTCTGCTAGTCACCACATCCCTCCTCCGCAGGACGGCAGAACTTGATGAGGCCGTCTCTCGCTACACGGAAGTTGTCAGCCGCAAGGACGGGCTTTCTGCTCGCTTCATTGTGCTAGATTCGGAAGATTGCCGGGCCGCTTACGGAGCGTGGCTGAGCGATCCGTCCAGTTGGGAGGAGATCAGAGGTCTGCTGCGCAGCATCACAGATCAGACTGGGCCGTGCTACATCATCCTCCTGGGAGGGCCGGCGGTGCTGCCTGTGCCCCAGATGGTCACCATCGGTGGCAGTCCCTGGTATCTGCCGGCGGACGGCTGGTATATCGACTTTGACGAGAACGGTGTGGTGGATGAGGGCTTTGCCATAAGCCGCATGGCTGATGTGGCTAGCGACTCTTCCGCTGTGGCCGCGGCCCTGCAGAGCGCCAGCGACCTGCACGAGGCAGGGGGATTTGGCATGATTCCAGAGATGCTGCTATCCACCCGCTGCTGGTCTGCTCCGCCTGCGGGCCTGGGCGACGCCTGCCGGGATGATGCTCCCACCTGCTGGCAATGCTATGCCACTCCGCCTTACGGGGTGTGCGATGAATGCGACCGTCAGGCTGAGATGTTTGATCTGATGTCTCGTAGCGACTACATCTTCATCATGGGGCACGGCAGTCCGGTCACCTTCGCCACCAATGATCATATTCCCATATTCAATCTGGTGAATGTGGCAGATGTGGATCTGAGCGGTCATCCTATCATATCCGGCTGGGTCTCCTGCAACACCGGCCAGCTCTACAGCGACCGCCCCTCCTTTGCCACGGAATTCTTAAGAAGCGGAGCGGCAGCCTTCCTGGCACGCACCACCGATCAGGGAACGCCTGCCTACTTCGCTGAGAAGTTCGAGCCCTATCTGAAGGGAGAGAGCCCATCGGGCCGCTACCGGCTGGGCGACGCGCTCAACGAATTGATGAGGGAGGTCGTTCTCAGGAAAGGGGATAGTGAGAGGAGAATTACCATGCAGCTATGCATGTATGGAGATCCTACTCTCAAGAGAGTGCAGCTAGAGCTGCCTGCCACGGGGATGATGGCAACAGCCACACCTTTTTCCAGGGTGAGTTGAGACATGCTGATGGGAAAGAAGGCCAAGCCGGAGTCGCCGGAGGAGATGGCTGCCGTCCATCACGCACTGG
>JAQTXY010000454.1 GCA_028688535.1 Methanothrix sp.
AGAAGAGCTGAACATCCGAGTTTTGAAATACGAATCCCACCTTTGTCCGGAAATAAGACCGGAATTCATTTTCTTTGATGGCATCAAAGATTTCTTCGCATATTAAATTATCAAAGGCATAGAATTCTCCGGAGCTGGGATAAACCAGCCCATCCAAAATGGCCAACAACGTCGACTTTCCACATCCGTTGGAGCCGATAATGGTGACCTGCTCTCCGCGCTTTATCTTCAGGGTTATATCCTTAAGAGCGTCGATCTTTCCTACATAGGAGTAAGAAACATTCCTCAAATCAAATATAGTTTCCATTATTTTTTCCATCATATAGATCATATGAACTTCGTAGTCTTAGCCTCTGGACATCATAGCCATATGTACCTTTCCGCTCAAGAAGAGAAAGCGAATTATTATCCAACCATTATCGCAAGAAGCATAATCAGCATCATCTATATAAAGATCTAATTTAATTCTCGTATTCAGGTGATAGCATGAAAAAGATGATTTTATTGGTCTCAGCCTTCTGTTTTTTAAATCTAATGGGCATGTGCTTGGCTCAAAGTAATGCTAATCAAACTATGACAGTCCTCAAGCAGGATAGCGGCACCAATATTACTAATATGAATCTGACACTGTATTCTGCCGGCCAGGATTGGGGGATCGATTCATTCAGCGTTGGTGAAGCTGTTAAATTCACAACGCCAAAGCCTGACTGGAAATTAATGCAGATACGAGTACTGGGCTGGAACGGCTTCAATGAAACAACTTTATCCGTCCCCTCGCCGAGCAATTTCCTCATTGAGATCAGAGATGAAAAACTTAACCTGCTTTACCGACTTGCAGATACACAGAACGCATACTTCACTTTGCCTGCGCCAGGTCTCATAGCTATTGATATTCCCGCTCTTCCCTTGACAGGCGTATTTTACATTATCTTCTACGATCGAAGCACAATGAGGATAGGAGTAGAGTTGGAGAATGGATCAGGAAACTCCTATCAATTCAATAACATGAATGGTGAGCTGATTCCGGCTGATTTCAATATCGATAATGAGACGATCAAGGTGAATTGGGTCATCAGAGCAGTAGGCGAGTAGAAGGTAGTAATTTTTTCACATTTTTTTCTTAGTTCAGATGATGGACATATTCGATGTGGCAGTCATCGGGGCCGGGCCGGCCGGTTCTATGGCTGCCAAGTATGCCGCTAAAGCAGGGGCCTGCACAATTTTGCTGGAGGAGCATGCCGGAGCTGGATGGCCGGTGCAGTGCGCCGGCCTCCTGGGCCAGGAGGCAATGGCAGAGTCGGAGCTTTCGCCCAGCTCCCACATCCTGCATGCTGTGAGAGGCGCGACGGTCTTCTCCCCTTCGGGAGCGCGCCTGGACTTCAAAGCCGCAGTTCCCAAGGCCTGGGTCGTTGACCGGAGGCTCTTTGACCAGGCGCTGCTGCGTGGAGCCGTGGCGGAGGGTGCAAATCTTCGTCTATGCAAAGTTGTGCGACAGATAAGACGGGAAAATGAGGGCAGTATCCTCTCCCTGACGGGAGGCGAGGAGATCGAGGCGAAGATTGTCATATCTGCGGAGGGCGTATCCGCCCTTCTCGCCCGCCGGGCCGGCATTGCGCCTCCTCAGATGATCCTCTCCGGGGCGCAGGTGCAGGTGCCTTTTGCAGTAGAAGACCCCGAAAAGGTGGAGGTTCATCTGGGAGCTGCGCCCGGGCTTTTCGCCTGGGTGATTCCCCTGGACGAGGGCTCGGCTCGTATTGGCCTGTGTGCCCGTGATCGGGGGTGCGAGCACCTGCGCTCTTTCCTGAAAACTGATGTGATCAAGAAGAAGCTGCAGGGCTCGCCTGTGGCTCTGAATGTAGGCGGCCTGCCCCTCGGACCGGCTGCCACCACCGCAGTTGCAGGCCTGCTGGCGGTGGGTGATGCGGCAGGCCAGGTCAAGCCCACTTCCGGCGGCGGAATCTATCCTGGGCTGGTGGCGGCCAAGATTGCGGGCGGTGTGGCGGCTGCCGCGGCAATGGAAAGCGATGGCTCAGCTCTGCGGCTCATGGAGTATGACCGGCTCTGGAGAGCGGCATTGGGAAAGGAGCTGGAGATCGGCATGAGGGTAAATCGCATGCTGGGCAAAATGAGCAATGCAGAATTGGATGAACTGGTAGGCTATCTGGCCGGAAAGCCCCGCCTTATAAAAACCATAGAAGAGCACGGGGATATCGACCGGCCCAGCCGTCTCATGGCCCGCATGCTGCTTCACCTGGATTGGGATGCCATTCGGCTGGCCAGGCTGCTGGGATATGCTTTGGGATGATGTTAGTATTGTTTTATTTTAGCCTCGCGCTACCAGCTCTGGCCCGCCTCGGGTATATTCCGATGAGTCCAAGACCGCCAGCCAATCGAAATCGGTGAAGCTCTGGGGAGTCAGTGCAAAGTAGGTCGAGTTCAATTTGCTTGCAGAGCGTTTTGGAAGAGCCGCGATTTCAGAAGCTGGAAGCCCCTGGCCTGTGTGGGTGGGAAT
>JAQTXY010000455.1 GCA_028688535.1 Methanothrix sp.
ACTACGCCTATTATCGCTGGATTCGAGATGTCTTCAAGGCCAATTTGATCCTGCACATAGGCAAGCACGGCTCGTTGGAATGGCTTCCCGGAAAGGCGGTGGGCCTCTCTGAATCCTGCTTTCCCGACATCGCCATATCCGATCTGCCTAATATCTATCCTTACATAATCAACAATCCCGGCGAGGGAACTCAGGCCAAGAGAAGGAGTTACTGTTGCATTATCGATCACCTCGTTCCCGTTATGCACAATGCTGATGCCTATGACGAACTGGCAGAACTGGAGGTGATGATCTGCGATTATCATCAGTCGGCTTTAGAAGATACGGCCAAGCTGCCCATCCAAGAAGAGATGATCTGGGAGAAGGTCTGCCAGGCGAAGCTGGACCGGGATTTGGAGACAACAAAAGAGGCAGCGTTCTCTGATTTTAATATGTTCCAAGAGAAGCTGCATGAGTATCTGCATGAGATGGCAGATACGCAGATCAGGGATGGGCTTCATATTCTGGGCGAGCCGCCGGTGGCTCTGCGCCTGGATGAGTTCCTGGTATCGCTCACCAGGCTTTCCAACAGCGGCGTGCCGTCCTTCCGACAGTCTCTGGCAGAATTAATGGGATACGATTATGATTATCTCCTGGCCAACCGCGGAAAGTTCCTGGCCGGCGGCAAGACCTGCGGCCAGGTGATCGATGAGCTGAATATCCTCTCCCTTCGGCTGGTGACAGGGCTTCACGAGCTGGGATTTGCCAGGGAGCAGATAACTGCATTAGAGGATGAGATTCTCGGAAAGAGAAGCCCGAAGGTGGAAATGGTGCTGGAATATGTGGCGGCAATTCTTGCTCCCAACATCAAAGCAACCGTGGATGAGCTTTCCAGCGTCATTTGTGCCTCGAGCGGCGGCTTCGTCTCGCCTGGGCCATCCGGAGCGCCCACTCGCGGAATGGCGGACATCCTGCCTACGGGAAGGAACTTTTATTCCGTAGATCCCCAGGCCATACCTTCTCAGGCCGCCTGGAAGGTGGGCGTCGCCCAGGCAGACGCACTGCTCAAACGCTATTTGAAGGATGAAGGCCGCTACCCGCAGTCGCTGGGAATTGTAATCTGGGGCAGTCCCACCATGCGCACCAAGGGCGATGATATCGCCGAGATCCTCTGTCTCATGGGTGTTCGTCCCATCTGGGAAGAGAAGAGCGGCAGAGTGACCGGGATCGAATTGATCCCTCTGGAAGAGCTGCAGCGCCCTCGGGTGGATGTGATGCTACGCATCAGCGGTTTTTTCCGGGATGCTTTTCCCAATATCGTGCATCTTGTTGACAAGGCCGTAGAGCTGGTGGCGGGACAAAGAGAATCACCCGATCAAAATTTTCTGGCCAAGCACGTCTCTGAGGATATCTCTGAGAAGATTGCTGCGGGAATTGACCAAGAGCAAGCCAGGATTGAGGCCTGCTACCGCATCTTCGGCTGCCGTCCTGGAGCTTATGGCGCAGGCGTCTCAGATGCTATAGACTCCAAGAACTGGAAGGATGAAAAGGACCTGGCAGAGATATATGTCAAATGGGGTGGCTATGCCTATGGCCGCAAGAACTTCGGAGTGACGGTTCCCGATGAGTTTCGCAGGCTTCTTTGCCGGCTTGATCTGACGGTCAAGAACGAGGACACCCGCGAGTACGATATGCTGGACGGAGATGACTTCTACTCTTATCACGGCGGCATGATCTCTGCCGTCAAAGCTCTCAAGGGAGAGCTACCCAGATCTTACTGCGGCGACAGCTCCGACCCGGACCGAGTGAAGACCAGGAGCACTGTGGAGGAGACAAAACATATCTTCCGCGCTCGTATCCTCAACCCCAAATGGATTGAGAGCATGCAGCGACATGGCTACAAGGGTGCGGGCGATCTCTCTCGTATGGTGGACATTGCCTTTGGCTGGGATGCCACCGCCGAGGTTCTGGAGGACTGGATGTACGAGTCGTTGGCCAACAAGTACGCTCTAGACAAGGAGATGCAGGAGTGGATGAAAAAAGTAAACCCGCACGCTCTGCAAAATATCGCCGAGCGGCTGCTAGAGGCAGTGGAACGAGGGATGTGGCAGGCCTCTGATGAGATGAAAGAGGAGCTTCGCGATATTTATCTGGAGACTGAAGGTTGGATAGAGGATGATCAACCTCAAACCGATGTTGTCTCAGGCAATTGAGGATCAATTCTCCGCAGAAAAACCCGGCCTTCTGGCCCTCTCGGTAACCGAGGACTGTAACCTGCGCTGCCGCTACTGCTACGCCTGTGGCGGTGAGCGAAGAACCTTGATGAGCCAGCCTAAAGCCCTGCGAGCTATAGATGTAATGGCAAAATGCTTTCGTAGCTTCAAGATCCAGTTCACCGGCGGCGAGCCTCTTCTTAATCTCGATCTCATAGAAGAAGTTGTGGACTATCTCGACGAGCTGGGCTTACAAGTTCCCTGCCAGGTGCAGACCAATGCCACCCTCATCAATCCCGATGTTGCAGGAAGGCTCCAGA
>JAQTXY010000456.1 GCA_028688535.1 Methanothrix sp.
CACCGACCCCGGCGATCTTGTCCTCGATCCTACTTGCGGCTCTGGCACCACTGCTTACGTGGCCGAGCAATGGGGCCGCCGCTGGATCACCTTCGATACTTCTCGCATAGCCATCACCCTTGCTAAGCAGCGTCTTATGACTGCGCTTTTTGACTATTACGAGTTAGCTCATCCTGAGGAAGGCGTAGGAAGCGGCTTCAGGTACAAGACCGTTCCACATATCACATTAAAGTCCATCGCCAATAATCCTGAGATAAAAGAAGGCATGTCCCGAAAGGAGATCGAGGCAGCCATTAAGAAATACGCAGATCAAGAGACTCTTTACGATCACCCCTATGCGGATAATTCTAAGGCGAGAGTTACAGGACCGTTCACCGTGGAGGCTGTACCTGCTCCCTCGGTCAAGCCGATAATGGAGATAGAATCGGATCAGACTGCAGATGCATCAATATCCCGCTCAGGCGAGACCTTAAGGCAGGCCGAATGGAGAGACGAAATTCTGAAAACAGGCATCCGGGCCAGAAACGGGGCGAAAATCCTCTTCTCCAGAGTGGAGACCTTGCAGGGCACGCACTGGCTTCATGCAGAGGCTGAGACCAAAGAGGATAATCCTCAAAAGTCAGTCATTTCCTTTGGCCCCGAACATGCTCCATTGGAGCAAAGACAAGTTGCACTAGCCATCGAAGAATCTCTCAATCTGGTCCCTAAACCTAAGGTAATCATCTTTGCTGCCTTTGAGTTTGATCCCGAGGCCGCCAAGGATATCGATGAGACCAACTGGCCAGGAATAACGCTCATCAAGGTGAAAATGAGCGAAGACCTGCTCACAGAGGACTTGAAGAAGAAGCGAGCCAGCAATGATAGCTTCTGGCTTATCGGCCAACCGGATATAATTCTTGAAAAGATCAAAGAGGGCGAAAATAAAGGCAAATATCGGGTTGAGGTGCTGGGATTCGATTATTACAATCCCAGGACAGGTACAGTTGATTCCGGCGGCGCTGAAAGAATAGCCATGTGGATGCTGGACACTGACTATGATGGCCGGAGCCTCTTTCCAAGACAGATATTCTTCCCCATGTCTGGCCCAAAGGACGGCTGGACGAAGCTTGCTAAGAACCTCAAGGCTGAGATAGATGAGGAGCTTATAGAAGCCTATCATGGCCGGGTTTCTTTGCCCTTCGAGCCTGGCACTCATGAGCGCATTGCTGTGAAGATTGTGGATGATCGCGGCATTGAATCCTTGAAGCTCATGGATGTGAGATCATGAGAAGGACAACACCAGATAGGCTGATCATCACCTCGCCTTACGAGGAGCCGAAACAGCATTGGTCCTATGATCGCGAAACTCGTTCTTTCGATTTGAAGGAGGGGCGGCGGCCTGCAGGCTATACCATCGCGTCAGAGGCTTCCAAGTCCTTTGATGATCCAGGTATCTTCAAGGAGCTATCTCTCGTCAACCGGATCAGGCCGAGGGTTAAAGCCTGGCATGAGGGAGGATATCCAGGAGTCACAGGGATCACCAAACGCCTCTTAGAGCACTGGAACGATCCAGAGCAAAGAGAACTAAAGCTCTTCTTCTGCCAGCTTGAAGCCATTGAGACTCTTATCTGGCTAAATGAGGCACCTGCTGCGGAGAGGGTAGGCATCGAGATCTCTTCGGATGGCGGCCCTTTCAAGCGTCTCTGCTCCAAGATGGCCACAGGCTCAGGTAAGACCATCGTTATGGCCATGCTCATAGCCTGGCAGGCCTTGAACAAAGCCACATATCCTCAGGACCCTAGATTCTCAAAGCATGTTTTCGTCGTAGCACCAGGACTCACAGTGAAAAGCCGCCTTCAAGTCCTGATTCCTTCCCAGCCAGACAACTACTATGAGGAGTTCAATATTGTTCCACCTGGACTTCTCGATAAGCTGCGCCAGGCAAAAGTAGTCATCCGAAATTGGCAAGCCCTGAATTGGGAGACGGAAGAGAGAATCGCCAAGAAGAAGAGCGTGGATAAGAGAGGCGCAAAGAGCGATGAAGCCTATGCGCGAGAAGTTTTGGGTGAGCTATCTAATTCAAAGAATCTCCTTGTCATAAATGATGAAGCCCATCACGCCTGGCGAGTCCCTGCGGAGTCGAAGGTCAAAGGGCTGAAGAAAGAGGACATTGAAGAAGCCACCAAATGGGTGGGCGGCCTGGACAGGATACACCAGGCCAGAGGTATCCTAGCCTGCTATGACTTTACGGCAACGCCTTTTGTCCCTTCCGGGAAGAAAAGCTCAGAAGAGGCGCTATTTCCCTGGATAGCAAGCGACTTCGGGCTTAATGATGCCATAGAGTCAGGTCTTGTAAAGACTCCAAGGGTTGTCATCCGGGATGATGGCGTCCCAGACGCCAAGAGTTACCGCTCTAAGCTCTATCATATTTATGAACACGTCAGGGATGATTTAAACAGAAAAGCTGAGCCGCAAGAGCCTCTTCCTGATTTGGTTCTGATTGCATATTATCTCCTTGGCAAGGACTGG
>JAQTXY010000457.1 GCA_028688535.1 Methanothrix sp.
ATTTCTTATACTTGCGCTACCATTGCCTCGATCATGATTGCGTCAGTCGAGCGCTCTTCTCTCTCCGGTGAGGTCTATGCCCCTCCTTCCAAGAGCTACACCCACCGGGCTATCCTCATAACTTCCTTGGGACCAGGCGGAACCGTAAAGCGGCCCCTCCTCTCCGCAGACACCAGGGCAACAGTTGCCGCTAGCGAGGCTTTTGGTGCCAGGATCTCTCTAAACGAAGATGTGAATATTATGGGCGTCTCCAACCGGCCCCAGACCCCTGAAGATGTCATCAACGTTCTAAACTCCGGCACCACGCTGCGCTTCTGCTCAGCAGTAGCGGCACTCACCGAGGGAGCCGTGCTCACGGGCGATGCCTCTATTCGCACCCGGCCCAATGGCCCGTTATTGAGCACGCTCTCTGAGCTGGGCGCACAGGCTTTTTCCATTCGCAACAACGGCAAGGCTCCTCTGGTGATCAAAGGAAAGATGCGGGGCGGTATTGCGCATCTCAACGGAGGCGTTAGCTCTCAGTTCCTCTCGGCGCTGCTCATCGCTGCACCGCTGGCGCAGGCGGACACTAGAATAATAATAGAGGGCGATCTCAAGAGCCGCCCCTACGCCGAGATCACCCTTGACATGCTGGCCGACGCAGGTGTGCGGGTGCAAGCTCAGCAGCAGGAGTTCTTTGTGCCTGGAGGGCAGAGCTTTAACCTGAAGAGCTATACCATTCCCGGAGACTTCTCCTCGGCTTCCTATCCACTGGCCGCGGCTGCGGTCAGCGGCAGCGAGGTCACTGTCAAAGGGATTCTCCCCTCCCGGCAAGGCGATTCGGCAATCATCGATATCCTGAGCCGCATGGGTGCCAGGGTCTCCTGGGATAAGGAAAAGGGAGACCTTCACATCAAGGGAGGCGAGCTAGAAGGCGTGGAGGTGGACGCCAGCCGCACGCCGGACCTCGTTCCCACTATTGCCGTTCTGGGCGCGCTGGCCCAGGGAAAGACAACCGTGGTCAATGCCGAGCATGTGCGCCACAAGGAGACGGACCGTTTGCACGCCATGGCTGTAGAGCTCTCCAAAATGGGCGCCGACATCCGGGAGAGGCCGGACGGGCTGGAGATCATGGGCGGCAGTCTGCACGGCGCAAAGGTGCATGGCTGGCACGATCACAGAATTGTCATGGCTCTGACAGTGGCCGGCTTTGTGGCCGGAGGGACGAAGATCGATACGGCTGAAGCAGTGGATGTCAGCTATCCGGGATTCTTCCAGCAAATGGAGGGGTTGGGAGCTAACCTGACGGTGAGCTAATAGCGCCTTGGTAATGGTCCTTGATAACGCACCTTGACAGAGCAATTTCTTTTTACCGGCACGATCCGGTCCAGGCATATATTTTTTAGGGTGAACTGCCAACATTCTCTGTTTACAAAGGATGATCATGCGGTCCAGTTCCTGCCTGATGGCGAGAAGACGGCGCATTCTTCCGCGACTGTAAAGCAGCGCCGTGATGATCTATCTGGCGTTCTTCGAGAACTAAATCCGGATGTAGTAGTCATCGTAGAAGGGCCGAGCCAAAGAGAGGAGTTGCAGCTCTTCTTTGATAATTTGATACGAACAAATTCAAGGACCCTGCGCTGCTGCGCATGGAGACCAGAGATGATCCTCGCTTCAATGCGTTCCTCATCGATACGGATAATGACGAGATAAAGGAGCAGCATCGCTTTGAAAGACGGCCGCTCCATGCCGAGATCAGCCCGGCGCAGGGTGCGCCTTTTCGTGTGCTTGGCCTTCATCTAAAGAGCAAAGGCATATTTGGTGCTTACGAATGGAGCAAATGGTGGGAGATGGCGGATGCTAATCGCAAGAAGATTCTCGGCCAGACAACGCATATTCATGATTCATTTATCATGCCGTATCTGGCTGACAAGGAAACAAAAAATATCCCCCTCATCGTATGCGGTGACATTAACGATGGACCGGGGCTTGATGCCAGTGAGAAACGATTGCATGGCAGCGGCATAGAACGTTTCATGGGCACTATCTGGCAGCCGGGCCAGTGCCTGGGAAACGCGTTATTTGATGCCTTGAAACCCAAAGCGCAGAAAGCACTCGACTTTTCATCTATCTATACCACCAGCTACAAAGATCCGATCTTCAACAATGTAAAACAATATGAATGGATTGACCATATACTGTATTCCAAGTCTCCCCTTTCAAATTGGGTGCAGAGAGCAAAGGTCAACTGCAATATGCCCAACGGAACAAGCATAGAGAAGGAGTACAAACATGCCTCGGATCATTATCCTGTGTCAGTCGAGGTGGTTACCACATAATGAGCGAAAATATGAAATAAACAGCAGCAAAAGTACTATCATGGTTAATGAGTATGCGTATGTTCACGGCTACCGTCCCAGAGAAAACACGCGCCTGCAGGACCAGGCATCCACTCTGGAGGAACTCTTGCACACGGATACTCATTTTCCGCCGGGATCTCGCATTCTTGAAGCCGGTTGCGGCGT
>JAQTXY010000458.1 GCA_028688535.1 Methanothrix sp.
GACCTTCTCACCGCCCTGATAAAATTCAAGGAGAAGAAGAAAGCTTTTTCATCTATCCCAGACAATTAATAACGGGAGTGTGAAATTATTGGTAGACAGTGAGAAGACGCAGGAACTATCCGATATACTGAAAACCATAACCGAAGAGATGCAAAAAGCCCTATCTGCCAAGAATACGGTGGGCGATCCGGTCACCGTGGAAGGCAAGACCGTAATTCCTCTCATGAGTATGGGGATGGGCTTTGGAGCAGGCTCAAGCTCACAAAAGGCAGATAATCCGGGAGGAGGCGGCGGAGGCGCATTGGGCATGAAGCCAGTGGCCGTGATAATAATCGACCAGGATGGGGTGCGAGTAGAAAGGCTCAAGGAGGCTCAACATACTTTAATAGAGCATGTGGCAGACGCCGTGCCCAAGCTTCTGGATGGTCTAACCCGCAAGAAGGAGACGCATGTGCAGATCAAAGGAGAAGATGAGAGCAAATGAATTATGACCGCTCCAAAAATGCATAAATGGAATCCAGCAGACTATGAGAAGAGCTCCTCGGCCCAGTACAATTGGGCCATGGCTCTAATCGCCGATCTGTTGCTTGAGGGCGACGAACGCATCCTGGATATCGGATGTGGGGATGGCAAGATCACCGCCCACCTGGCCGGCCTGGTGCCTAAGGGCAGTGTCCTGGGAATAGATCTCTCTCCAGAGATGATCGGCTTTGCTTCCAGCAAGTATGCCGGTCAAACCAATCTCTCCTTTCAAGTGGGCGATGCCTCTTCGTTGCACTTCATTGAGCAATTCGATCTGGTCGTCTCTTTTGCCTGCTTGCATTGGATTCCTGACCATCTGGCCGTACTCAAATCAGTCCAGCAGAGCCTGGTGCCTGGTGGCCGCTTTCTCATGCAATGCGGAGGAAGAGGAAACGCCGCCCGAATCCTGGACTTGACCGGTGATCTGATCAAGAGTTTGCGGTGGAAAGAGTACTTCACAGGTTTTTTCTTTCCCTACCACTTCTACGGGCCGCAGGATTACAAGCCCTGGTTGGCGGAAGCGGGCCTGAGGCCCCTGAGGACGGAACTGGTTGCCAAAGACATGATCCATCAGGGTCAAGCAGGCCTGGAGGGCATCATCCGCAATACCTGGCTGCCTTATACCCAGAGGCTGCCTGCCCATCTGCAAGGCGAGTTCGTAAGGGAGATAGCAGGAATGTATCTGGATAGGTATCCTCTGGATAAGAACGGCCAGACCCATGTACAGATGATGCGCCTGGAGGTGGAAGCGGAAAAGCCATGTGCAGGCGAAGCAGCATGCCACAAATAGCATCTGGAGCCAGGGACCTATAGTGCTGCTCAGCCTGAAAACTAAAAAATAGCTGCTGCCTCAGCTAAATATTTAAATATGCAGTTTGCATTACATCTCATGGAATTGTCCATGCTGCTATTTGTTATTCTGGTGATTTTCATAGCAGTAGCATTCTACTTCATTACTATTTACAACCGTCTGCAAAGTCTGAAAAACGGTGCTTTCGCCGCCCTCTCTCAGATCCGGGTGGCTATGAAGAAGCGGCTGGACATGGTAGAGCAGCTGGTGGACATGGTGAGAAGCTATGCCCATTTCGAGAAAGAGACGCTGGAAAAGATCACCAGCATGCGTACCGATCTCTCCAGCGCACAGCCAAGAGACATTAGTAAGATCAACAGCGACAGCCTTAGCCTGCTGGCCGACATCAGGGCAGTGGCGGAGAGTTATCCCGCCCTCAAGACCTCTGATGCAGTGATCAATACCATGAATGCCATTCGCGATGTAGAGGATGAGATCTCCCGGCACAGGTATACGTACAACAATATCATCCAGGAGATAAATACTAAGATCGACACTATTCCTTCCAGCTTCATCGCCTCTTTGGCTCGGCTAGCCAAGCAGGATTACCTCAGTTTCGAGGAGGATGAGCTATACCGGGCTGGCTATCTGACATCCGAGGAGATCGAGCCTCGCCGACCTGAGACAGGATGGAAATGAATATGGGTGAAGAGCGTCAAGCTGCGGCATTGATTGGGCTGGTCCTCCTGGTGGGCCTCGTCGGGCTCTTCTTGACCGGAGGCATTCCCGGAATGGTAGGGTCGCATGCTGCCGACATCAGTCTGGGTGATGTTTATGTGGACAGCTACAAGGCCGATATTTATCTGAACGGGACACTGGCGGAGCAGTTCGTCTATGATATCGGGGCCTCGAAAAAATATAAAATGCTCTATCGTTCCTGGAAGATGCCGCTATCTCTGCAGAGTATGAACTCTCCTTATGTTTCCTTGCTCAATATATCGCCGCCAAAGGGCAGCGTGCCTTACATAAAAGACCGAAATGGCAAGGTTACGCCTCTCTCGTATCAAGCGAAAAATTACACCGCGATAATTGCAGATCTGGCCGAGAGCAACGAAGCAGGATGCCTGCAGCCGCAGATGTTTTCCAAAGGAGTGTATGGCATTGATTATCGTTTCCTCATCCATCCCTTC
>JAQTXY010000459.1 GCA_028688535.1 Methanothrix sp.
ATCCAGCCTAGGAGCTGTAGCCAGTTCCTCTCGGCTACACCGATATACGAGTAATTCCACAAGGTGCTCGCTGCTTCCTTGATCTGCCAGGCCCGCGCTGTTTTGAGATTGAGCCGAGTGAGCTGCAGAAAATCTTTACGGCGGGTAGCACGATTGTCAGTGTGCTGTGAATTCCTGAGCCATTGGTACTTCGACCGTACAAGTGGACTCGAGCCTGTATCAGAAAGAAATTCTCGATGTTCTGCAGCTCTCACCTTGTTCAAGGCCCTGCCGAAATGCTGCGAAACATGAAACCGATCCAGGGCAATCAACCTTTCAGCATCCTTAAAGTACTTCTTCACCGCATTGATAAAAGGATCCCACATATCCATGCTTATGCTCACAAGCTGGCTAAAATCGCTCTTCTGTTGGGTCTCGAACCATGTTTTCAGCGTTATCGCCTTTCTATCATCGAGAATATCGATGACAGAATCGGTATCCTTGTCGAGTATTACCGTCACGTATTCATGGTGTTTCTGGAACGATGTTTCGTCGATCCCTATGTGCGTAGGTACCGTCTTCTGCCTTCGGGCTAGTCCGCGCTCTACTGCTCGGCTTTTAATGCCGTCAACTTCGTCCCAGCTAAGCCCAAAGTTTTCAGCAACCGTGGCGGTAGAATCGCCTTTGAGCCAGAGCAATACTGTTGATTCAAACTCAGCAGTGAACCGTGATCCCTTCACTGCCCACGTGACTGCTATTTGCTTTACCCCATGCTCGGCGCATTCAACTCGGGGGATATCCGCTTCTACGATCGTTTTGTGATTGCAGGAATCGAGGTGACGCCAGCGGCGTAACCGATGGTCATGCAGTGTCGCGGGAGCTCCACAAATGGGACAAAGCAAGGGCATATCGGCTTTCAATCCCACGGTAGCGACAACTTCTTTGCTTTTACTGTCCCGTGTAATCAATGAAATCACCCAGGGATCGGTGATACCCAGCAGGTTTGTATAGAACTCTTCAAGGCTTTCGCTCATGCCCCAAGTCTAGCATTCCTAAGCGTTTCCCACCATAAACCCGGAAGCGCCTCTTTAATTAGAAACATTAAGCAAACTAAAATAAATCTATTTTTTAGTATTTTATATCTTAGGCTGCTTATAATGAGCCCACCTGTCTAGACAGAAAAGAATCAGGAATAAGGTGGACACCTTATCCTCTCATACAGCTTCTTTGAGTTCCCTTGCCGGGAACTTACTCCAATAAATAGTGTCTGGAGTTTCGTACTCCAGCGATTGATGGAATCGCTCACTGTTATAAAACCTAAGGTAGCGAGCAAGCCCATCTTTCAGCTCCGTCATAGTTCGGTAATCCTTGAGATAAATGTCCTCGTACTTCAAGGATCTCCAGAACCGTTCTACAAAGATATTGTCCAGCGCCCTGTTTACGCCATCCATGCTGATTTGTATTCCATGAGATTCCAGCACCGACACAAAGGCGTCAGAAGTAAACTGACTTCCTTGATCTGTGTTAAAAATGCCTGGTACTCCGTAATGGGCAATTGCTTCTTCCAGTGCCGACACACAAAATTGGGCATCCATGGTGTTAGAAACCCGCCAGGACAGAATCTTCCTGGAATACAGGTCAATTATCGTAACCAGATAGACGTAACCGTCAGAAAGCTTGATATAGGTTATGTCAGACGCCCACACCTGATTCGGTAGCCAAATATTCATCCCCCTAAGTAAATAGGGGTATTTCTTGGAACCCTTGGACGGTTTGGAAAGCTGAAGTCCAGGATAGATCGCCCGTAATCCGGCTTTCTTCATAATCCTTCGAACTTGCTTTCGTGTAACGTCCAAATAGATCAGTTCCCTTGCTATTCTACGGTAACCGTAGAACGGTTTCTCTTTCAGCACCTCGAGGATAGCTTCCAGAATAGCCAAATCAGGATCTTCCGGAGCTTCCTTAGGCTGGTAGTAGTAAGATGATCTAGCTATCCCGAGGATCGTGCATTGCTGCGCTATTGAGAGCTCGGGATGATCGGCTTCTACCATTTCGGATCGGTCCCGTACAGTTGTTTGTATTTTTTTTTAAGGTAGTCGTTCTCCACTTGGAGCTGTCCTATCTGTTTGTACAGTTCATCCTTTTGCCTCGTGGCGTCTTCTGCTGTTTTATCCTTCCCTTCTTTCTCAAAGAGCGCCGATGCGTGCTCCGAAAGTTGCCTTTTCCAGAGCGCGATCATGTTCGGATGGACCGAGTAAGTAATCGCCAGTTCCTGCAAAGTCTTTTCGCCCTTCAGGGCTTCCAAGGCTACTTTGGCCTTGAATTCTTTGTCGTACCGCTTTCTCATAGCTAACTCTATGCCTCCTTCTTTCCGTTCTGCAAGGAGGAGCGGTCCACTTTATATTGTCTCTATTCCTGTCCAGTTATCGCGGCTCATTATAGCTGTTTTTGGTCTTGATCAGAGGGTCCAGCATACACCAAGCCTAAGATTTTTCTTCGTGTAATGACCAATAAAATAAAGTT
>JAQTXY010000460.1 GCA_028688535.1 Methanothrix sp.
TTGGGTCTTCGTTGAGTATGTAACCGTGCAACGCAAGCAGATCCTGGATTTTAAGCTTGATCGAAAGTGAAACTGGAGAATCCAAACATAATTGGCCACGTCGCTCCACAACCATTTTCATTGATCTTGCATCCAAGTAACTGAAAACAGGTTCGAAGCAAGCCTTCTCAATGGCACGATAACTATGGACGACCATAGTTTTGGTTCCGCCAGTATAGTTAAGACCAAACTCCTGGTTATCTAAATTTTTGCATATGTTAGATATTTTATTAGAAATATCAGCTATATTTGATTCATCTACTTGAATAAACTTCCTGGTTGTTTCGGTGAGTTCCAACGAATCAGACAAACGTTGTGCTATCTTCAGAGTTTCATCGGTGTGAATGAAGTATACCTGACCTTTTGGTTTTCTAAGCAATTTTGCAGCAACTATATTTGGCAATGGATTCGTGCCAATTAGCAAAAATAGGTGCTGGGATTGAAAGTCTTTCAAATTATTCATATCTAAACCACACCTGTAAACACTCCAATACTAAAGCGGCTCGCATCCCCCACCGCCACCGGCCCCTGTACCTCTTCCGCAAATTCCATGCGAAAGCCGCGTGCCGCCCCCACTTCCTGCCTCCCCTCGCCATTGCTCCTCCGGCAGGTGAAGTTCGCCCAGAGTGTCTCCTGCCCGCCCGCGTGCGCCCGCGCTGGCTCCCGGATGCGGGGCGCATGTGTGAGAACCACCTCTGCAATCAATCCAACAAAGAAATCTTGATACCGTTTCCGGAGCAACTTCATCCCGAAAAGAACCATAGGTGCTGATCAGCCTGACTGCTTTTGCACCTTCGAATAACCTGCCAATGCTGCTGTCCACATTGCGCCGGAATAATTTCATTCTTGAAATGGAAAGTATGTCATGAAATATAAAGCTGATCCACATAATTGAATTACTATTAAAGAAAAATTTACGTTATGTTTAAGCAGATATTGGTTAGGTGTAAACGAATCATTCACCCTTAATCAAAAGCTCTTTGATTCTATCTCTAAAGGCCCGAGATTTGATAAAGTTCTCATTTCAGGCTCTTGCCAGGAAGGCTTGATCAAATAGATCATACATATACTTCAAATCCAGGTATTCAGATATTAGACCGGCTTCATAATCAACTCTTCTCTCACGATCCCTCTCCCATACTACTATTCCTTTGCTTATTACGGCTCTTCGCTGTTTCATGTGGGTAAATTGAATTCAAGTTTTCCCATCCTAAGATAAATAGTAATAATAAAATTCTTTGTTGATCTGAAGCCTCTAGCACTATCCTTTGCTGCTTGAATGAGACTATTCGTTCCTTCCAAGATGCCATTACTGATTTTAGTTTTGATATAATTGGTTACCCCATTCCAGTGCTTTTTTATGGTTTTGGCGCAATCGATTACAGCATCGAGCCTACTGTGTGTTGCCCAGAAATACCATCGTTTAAGATAGCCTTCCGCCAAATGTGGATCTTGATTCCAGAAATCGCGAAGGGCCAGTTTAATGTTATACGCTCTTAATGTTTTTAGTCTAAGGTCTTTCAAAGGTCGGAACGCTTCATTTTGCTTGACAGAGAGGTTTTCAGGGTTCTTCAGCCAAAGGTATCTTGTCTTTTTAAGCAGAATATTATGCGATTGCTCTTTTCGCCTAACTTTGTCGATTGCCTCATTCATGAGTTTCATCACATGGAATCTGTCAAAGGTTATTGATGCATTAGGGAAACTATTTTCTATCCCAGATATAAATGCAGGTGACATGTCGCAACAGAAATTATCAATATTCTCAACTGATCCGTTGTGTTTCTCTAAATCGTTCTTGAACGACTCAATAGTCGATGCATCTTTTCCTTCGCATACATGCACTACTTTTGATTTATCAAGGTCTATAAATACTGAAACATACTTATGTCCTTTTGCCCTTGATGTTTCATCTACGCCTACTGATTTAACCTCTGAAAAATCCTCATTAGACCTGGCTGACTCAACATAATACTCAAGAACCCGCCATATTCGAGTATCATGTTCATCGATCATCTCGGCGATCGCGGTCACAGTCATATGCTGAGCCATCAAGACTATCAATGAATCCAAAAGCAGAGTGAAACCGCTGCCTTTTCTCGCCCAAGGAACCTTAACCTGTTTTACTCCGCAGTCTTTGCATTCTGTCCGAGGAACGCGGCAATGGATATAGGTTTTAAACTGAAAGAAGTTCAAGTGACGCCAAGTTCTTTCGATGGTATCATGCACGTTGCACTCTGGTTGGCCGCATTTTGCGCAAGGAAATTTGCTGCCGGATTTGAAATCGACATGAATATCGAGTTGCTTGCCTTCGGCACTAAAATCTATTAACGTGATATACCAGGGATGTTCGAGATTCAGTGCTATTTTAAAGAGGTCTTCCTGTGAGATCGACACAGCATATTTTCTAGTAGGAGTTACTATAAAGATTTACCCAGCTACCCACAGAAAATAGCGAGGAGCC
>JAQTXY010000044.1 GCA_028688535.1 Methanothrix sp.
ATCAAAAACTCTAGCCAGGGCCAGATGCGACGGGCTGTTCCGGCAGGTGGGACTCGATCCGATCTGGCTGGATGCGTACCCTCACCAGCTTTCGGGAGGCATGAGGCAGAGGGCGCTACTCGCCATGGCACTGTCATGCGATCCGGATATACTCATCCTGGACGAGGTCACATCGGCACTGGATGCCTTCACCAAGAAGGAAATCTCGGATCTGCTTTTAAGGATTCAGAAGGAGACTGAATGCAGCATGATACTGATATCTCACGACATAACCTTTCTCTCAATTGCTTCGACTCGCCTGGCGGTTTTGTATGCAGGCAGGATCATGGAGCGAGGAGCAACTGGCGAGATGATCGATAATCCATTGCATCCATACACCAGGGGCCTGATAAATTCCACGCCCGGTATATTCCTCTATAGAGATCTGTGGGGAATTCCGGGAGAGTCGCCGACAGGGCAGATGAGTGGCTGCCCGTTTTCCGCCAGGTGCACCCAGAGAGTCGACCTCTGCAATACCCTCCCTCCTGATTTAATGCCGGTATCTGCCACCGCTCCCGGCAACGTCAGTGCAAAGCGGGAGGTGGCATGTCACCTGGGTGGAGTCGTCACACTTTTGAAGGCTTCAGGCTTAAATTGCAGCTATCGTTTGCCGGACGGCAAAATGCTGAATGCCGTTAAGGACGCATCGCTGGATATCAGAGAAAGCGAGGTTCTTGCCGTTGTCGGGCAGACCGGCTCTGGGAAGTCGACGCTCGCCCATATGCTGGCAGGGGTCATGGGGTCTGATGTAGGCGAGATATTCTTCAAAGGAAATCGAATGAACGGCGACAAATATGGCTCTGGTTACGGAGGAATACAGATAGTATTTCAGGACCCGACCAACTCCACCAGCTCCAGGTTTACTGTATTGGAGGCAGTAGCTGAGCCGCTGGACATCAACGGACTGCAGTCGCCTGACGAAAGAATCGAGCTGGTGCGCAGCACTCTTTCATCAGTAGGACTTCCTTCATCCGATGAATTTCTCAGCAGGCATTGCGGGAGCTTGAGTGGTGGCCAGAGGCAGAGGGTGGCAATAGCAAGAGCCCTTATAATGAGGCCGAAGCTCCTTATCGCAGACGAGATAACATCTGCCCTGGATGTCTCGACCGCTGCCAATGTACTCCGGCTGCTAAAAGGCCTGCAAAACTCCAGGGGTTTTGCCATGATCTACATCACTCATGACCTGATGATTGCCTTGAAGGTGGCGGACAGAATAGCAGTCATGGATGGAGGAAAGATCATCGAGACTGGGAATTCGCATGAGGTGATGCTGCAGCCGAAGGAGGAGGCCACGAAAAGGCTGGTGGGGTCGAGGATTCTCAAATGCGGAGAACGATGCAATGACAAGGCAGGATGACTTCTTCAAAGCAGTGGCAAGTCGCAATATCGTGCGTGTTCGCGTTGCCGGAATGGTTATTTCGGAGGGGCAACTCATGGTACAAAAACCGACTGAGGATCCAAAAGCTTGCTACGCCTTTATTGGCGGAGAATACGAACTTGGCGATACTTTTGAAAGCAGAATCAAGAAGGAATTTGAAGAGGAGACTAGTGCAAGAGTAACTAGAACCGATTATCTCTTTGTAGTTGAGAATCGCTTTCGTGTAAACTGCAAAGAGATTCATAGTCTTGAACACTATATGCTAGTTAAAATCGATCGACATGATGTTGAAAGCCTTGAACCCCATCTCTCACAGCACTGGATCCCACTCCATCATCTTAAAGATGTGGACCTGCGTCCTCATGTGGTGCGAAACGTCATAGCTACGGGCAGATTCATGGATGTTAAGCACCTGATTGCGCAATTCGATGAGTAGATTATGCTGCTTTATTGAAGTCTTGCAGCTTTGATCTTCCTGGCCTAGTTCACCTAAGCCATGCAGCGAGCATCCGCTCCAGTTCCGTCATTCTGACCGGCTTGGCAATGAAATCATTCATCCCGGCTGAAAGACACCTCTCTTTGTCGCCCTTCATGGCGGACGCAGTCATGGCAATGATCGGAATGCTACAGTTGAGAACCTTCGATTCCGCCCTGCGAATGAGACGGGTGGCTTCGAATCCGTCCATTTCAGGCATCTGACAGTCCATGAGCACCAGGTCATATGGTATCAAACGAAGCGCTTCGATCGTTTCCTGGCCATTGGCTACAATGTCCACCTGATAGCCCAGCCTTCTAATCATCGCTGAAGCTACCCTTTGATTTACATGATTGTCCTCTGCCACAAGAAGGCGGACATTGTGACCGGCCTTTTCCTGAGGTTTAGTTGCTTTGCGCTGCCCATTATTGCTCTTGCCTATGCCTATATGATCGACTTTTGCACAATTATCCCCGGCAAACGGCCTTTTGGCCAGCCTGCTGAAATTAGCAGTAAACCAGAAGGTAGATCCCATTCCATCAATGCTTTCCACGCCGATTTTGCCCCCCATCAGCTCCGCCAGCTGCATGGAGATGGCAAGTCCCAGACCGGTTCCGCCATACTTGCGGGTTGTAGAGTTGTCTACCTGAGTAAATGGCGAAAAGAGAACGTGCAATCGATCTGAAGGAATGCCGATGCCTGTATCGCTGACCGAAAATCGGAGAGCTACATCGCCTTCGTCATCCCGGTCATGGTCCTCCTGCTCTATCGAGACATGGATCTTTACACTGCCTTTAAAGGTGAATTTCACGGCATTGGAGAGAAGGTTGACCAGAATTTGGCGCAGCTTTCCCTGGTCACCGGAAAGATGCAATGGGACATCAGGATCTATGATAGATGAAATATCCAGTCCCTTCTCAGACGCCGCAGCCGTAAACAAACCCTTGGCCTCATCAAGGGTTGAAGAGAGGTCAAAATCCAAAATTTCCAGATCCATCTTTCGAGCTTCAAGTTTTGAGAAATCCAGGATTTCATTGATGAGAGTGAGCAAAGATTCACCACTGATGCGGACGATTCTCGCATATTCGAGCTGTTCGGCATCAAGTTTTGTATCTGAGAGCAGCCCGGTCATGCCGATTATACCATTCAAGGGAGTTCGAATCTCATGGCTTACGTTGGCTAGAAACTCTGACTTTGCCCGCGCTGCATCTTCCGCGGCTTCCTTAGCCCGTATTAAAGCTTCCTCAGCTCTCTTCAGCTCCGTGATATCATCGAAGATCATGCAGAATCGCTCAGAAGTCTTCCAGGGGCGGTAGACGTGACAGTGACAGTACTTATCGGTCTCTTTAAGGTAAACATCAAATGCAATCGGTTCGCCAGTAACTGCAGCATGAGCATAGTTTTCAATCCATGAGGCATCAGTATCCGGCCAGACCTCATGCACTGTCTTTCCAAGCACATTCTCCGATTTCACTCCGGCCAATTTCTCGTAGGCGTCGTTGATGTACTCGAAACGGTAGCTGGAAAATTTGCCGTTTTCATCGAATACCGACTGGCAAACGACAAAGGCATTCATCATGCTGCGAAGCATCCAGGCCAGCTCCTCGGATCTCGCCCAAATCATCTCACGTGCACGTTTGCGCTCAGAAATGTCCGATTGAGTGCTAATGAAGCGAAGCGGTCTGCCGTCCTCAGTTCGCGACATCACTTTGCCGCGATCTAGAACCCATTTGTATGTCCCACCTTTGCAGAGTACGCGGTGCTGGTTGTGATAAATGGGTGTCTTCCTGAGAAGGTGTCGATTTAATTCATGCTGACATGTCTCCCGGTCATCCGGGTGCAGGCGCAAGTACCATTCATCCAGGGAGTCTCCGATCTCGTGCTGCTTATATCCAAGCATGGAAACCCACATTGGGGAGTAAAATACCTTATTAGTCCGCATGTTCCAGTCCAAAATGCCTATGCCAGTTCCTTCCAGAGCGAATTGCCAGCGAACTTCGCTCTCCCGTATCTGAATCTCCTTATTTTTTTGCGCTGTAATATCACTGGTAATTCCGAATATCAAGATCCCGTCATTGGCATGATGAAATGCCCGACTTCTGGCAGAAACCCATAAGACGCTGCCATCGGGCTTTTGCAGGCGGTATTCTACAGAGCTCTCCTTCCCCGGCGCTTGAGATGAAGAGGAAAAGAACTGCTCCAAAGCGGGTAGGTCAGGGGGATAGACATAACTAAAGTATCTTTGAAGGCTATTTTGAATGCTGCCCTTGGGCAAACCCAACATCGTTTCTGCAACCGGGGATATATAAAACTCAGTGTATTTACCTTGGGAGTCTATGCTAAGCCGCCACAGCACATCTGGAATTCCCGAGATCATCTGGAAAAGATCATCTTCTTGATCATTTACCGTTATGGGCTCTTTGCGTCGAGATTCTCTGGGACCTATTGATTCACTATTAATGCTTTTCATCAGCTAAATTCCGTTATTGAAGTTAATTAGTAATAAGTCTTTTCGTTTTATTAATACGAATTTGCACTGCTGGTTGCATCAAGCTTTGACTTAGCTCACTAAACAATCATCACATAGATTGCGTTATTTGCATTTACGGCCAATGCCCTGCGGGGGAGCTTCAGAACATCTCCCTGTAATCCGCATACCTACCGGAAAAAGCCGGATAGGTGAAGCTCATGCCGTCTTTGCCCAGCATCGCTGATAGGGGCTTTGCTCTTTGAAAGTCCATGCTTCCCTCTGCATTGAAGAATCGATCATCTACGACCAGATGCACTACCTTGCCGATGATGAGCACGAACTTTTCCCTAGCAAGCTCTTCCTCAAGGACGCACTCGGCCCAGGCCAGGCAACCATCGATGCCGGGAGCCTTGACCTTAACAGAAGGCCGGTCTCTCAGCCCCGCTTCTAAAAACTCGTCCACCTCTGGAGGATAATTCCGGGCGCAGATCATAACAGCATCCTCCATGCCCACCGGCGGAATATTCACCACGAATTCACCAGTCTGGCGGATATTTTCCAGGGTATCTCGCTTTATCCAGGAAGCGAGGATGACCTCCTCCAGAGGTCGCAAAGCGGGCGTGAAATTGGACCAGGGAGCAGCATTTCTCGTTCCATCTTTCGAGACGGTGGAGATGAGCACTACAGGAAGGGGGAGGATGTTCTCCCTTTGATTGGGTTTCAATATCATGGTATCCTCTTTATAATAATTAATATTAATCTCTTTTTAGTAGGACTAAATCAGGGGTTGTAACTTCTTAGTTATTAATTTTTCTAGAATATTTAGTAATAAGTAACTGTATTTAATGATAGTTTAGATTATAGTATCATAAATTAATGTATGCCACAAATTCTTTATACGAAATCAAATAAATCGTAGCCAAACGTGTAGGAGCTTTATGAGACGCAGTTTGTATAAGCTAACCTTTGTGCTGCTTCTTTCCATACTGATTTTAGGCACTGTATGCCAGGGTGGGGAGGATTCCAGCGGGACAGTTCTAAAGATCGGCACTCCCAATGTAGTCAAATCAGCCAGCATCCTGGGAGACAGCAACATGGGCGTCTTAGCTCATCTTTCCAATCCCACTTTGATGAAGATGGCAGAAGATGGAAAGATAGTAGGCCTGACGGCAAAAAGCTATGAGGTCTCGGAAGACGGAAAAGTCTGGACGTTTCCCATCAACGACGACCTGTACTGGAGCGACGGACAAAAGTTCACACCGGATGATGTGCAGTTCACCTTCAGCTATCTGAGAGATAACTATCCTGCCGCCGGCTGGATGAAGAATACCGTGGACAACATATCCGTGGAAGGCGACGCTGTGGTCTTCAAGCTGAATAAGCCCTACTCCCGGCTGAACCTGGAGTTTGCCACCTATCCTATCCTGGCCAGGCATATCTGGGAGAAGGTGGATAAGCCCATGGAATACACCAATGAAGGGGAGAATGTGGGCTATGGTCCCTTCTACATCTCCAAGACAGACCTTGCTGCCGGAGTCGTTTACTTCCTGAAGAATCCCTATTGGAAGGGTGCCTCCCCTAAATTCGATTCCCTGGTGATTCACACCTATAGCAATATGGACGTCCTTTCCCTGGCTCTGGAGAAGGGCGACGAGGATGCTTACTACAAGTATGCAGGAACTTATCCCTATGCCAGCATGCAAAAGCTTAAAGATACCGGCAACTTTGATTTTGTAGAGAAGGACAATATAGGCCTCATATTTCTGGGCATGAACCTGCAGAAGGAGCCCATGTCTGACATCAATTTCAGAAAGGCCCTCTCTTACGCCATAAACTACAGCGAGATTTTGAAGCTGGATGCTTTAGGATACGGCCAGGTTCCAAATGCCGGTTTTGTGCCGCCCAGTATGATGGACTTTAAGGAGACGGCAAAGCTGGAGCACAACCTCACCCAGGCGAAGAGCATTCTTGCAGATGCCGGATACAAAGACACCAATGCAAACGGCATTGTTGAGGGCAAGGATGGCAAAGACATAAAACTTGCCTTCCTCACAAGAACCGACTATCAGCGAACGGCAGAACTTATGGCGGAATACCTGAAGCTTCTCGGAATCGACAGCGAAATGAAGAGTGTAGATTCGAGCACCTGGATCAAGCAAAAGGACGCAGGCGAGTATGATCTGACTATTACAAGGTCCACTCCCTGGGGAATGCTCATGCATGCCAACTGGGGCACAGGCTACTTCGACTCTCGCAGGACTGGTGAAGGTGTTTTGCATGTGCTTGATGATCCAGTCTTCCTCAAGTTGTGCGATGACATTCTCGCTTCCACCAGCGAAGATCAGCTGAAGGACTATGCCTACGACCTGCAGGATTACTATGCAGAAAATCTGCCGGCCATTGCCCTTTACTGGAGCAAAGTCGAGACACCCTACAACCGAGCCTGGCAGGGCTGGTACTCCGATCCACTCTACGGCATATTCAATGTAGACAATTTCCTCTCCGTGGAGAAGAGCAAATGAGCAGCTGGACGGATCAATGGAAGGATTTCGTCACAAGAACCAGCTATCTGCAAACCCTCGCTGAGGAGAATATCTCCAACGACCAATTTTGGAGGAGCTACGGGATCTATGATCAGGTTCTCATGTACTCGGGATACCCGGGAGAGATCCTTGCCAAGATCTCCTCCATTATTTCTCCAGGCGCTACATTGCTGGACATTGGAGCTGGAACGGGGGCCTTTGCCATCCCTCTTTCCAGGAAGACTTCCCGGATAATAGCCATCGATCCATCGGAATATCAATTGCAGATCATGTCTCTGAAAGCCCGGCAAGAGGGCTTGACTAATATCGTCACCATTAAAAAAGAGTGGAAAGATGTGCTCCTATCTGAGATTATGGCAGCGGGCGTTTTGGGTGTCGATATTTCCAGAGAGCATGTACCTCAATCTGATAATTATGCCGTTGATTATTCCTTAGCGGCCTACAGTCTCTTTGATGAGGATATTGAACATTTCTTTATCAAGATGATTGATGTTACCAAAAGGGGAGTATTTATCGTCTTTAGAGCGAATGGCATCGATTCTCTAAGCGAATTTGCCTACGGACCAAAGCCTTATGCAGATCACACCTGCCTTTATCACATCTTGAATGATTTAGGTTATCGGTTCGATGTAATGCTATTTCCGCGGATTTATTCTCTCCCCATGGACCTCGTATTCCAACAGTACCGTTTCAGTAAAAAGAGTCATGTGGAGCTGCTCGGTCATCTGAGCCAGGAAGATCGGCTGCAAGAGAAAGAAGACGGAATATGGGCATCTTTCCAGACTACAGACGCTCTGCTCTACCTGATTCGCTAAACAGGAGTCAAAAAATCCATGTCTCTGGCGGCAAAGAAGGTGAGCAGATACATAATCGCAATTATCATCATATTTTCTTTGAACTTTGTCATCCCCCGGGCCATGCCCGGCGATCCGCTCACCAATCTCCTGGGAGAGGATGTCATATTGACGGACAGCTCTGTGACTACGCTTCGCAGTGAGATGGGCTTGGATAGATCCTTTTCCCAGCAATATCTCGATTATTGGCGAAGCATCCTAAAGCTGGACCTGGGATATTCCTTTCACCGGCATTCGCCTGTTTCAGATATCATATTCACCCGCATGAAGTGGACTCTGCTCCTGGCCTTGCCTTCTCTTCTCTTGGGCGGCGTGCTGGGAACAGTCCTGGGAGCGCTCGCCGGCTGGAGGTGCGAGAATCGGAGCCAAAAGATGAAGACCGCTTTTTTCCTGGGCGTCTATTGCACCCCACCCTACTTCCTCTGCTTGCTGGCTCTCTATCTGTTCTCCTTCAAGTTTGCCCTCTTTCCCTTGAAGGGATTCTATGATACTGGATCGGCATTAGATATCGCTCACCATCTTTTTCTGCCTATCCTGGTGATGACCCTCTTTTCGTTATCCCGAAACTACATGATAATGCGGGGGAGCATACTCCAGGAAAAGAGCAGCCTCTATGCGACCTATGCCAGGGCTAAGGGACTATATGATGCTGAGATATTATTTCGACATGTCTTCAAGAACGCTCTTCTTCCTATCATCACTCTCCTGGCCATGGATTTCGGTTTTATCCTGAGCGGGGCGTTATTCGTCGAGATCGTCTTCTCCATGGACGGCATGGGTAACCTCATCTATGATGCTCTCCTCTCTCGGGACTATCCGGTTTTGCAGGGATCTTTTCTCATTATCACCCTCATGGTGGTTTCGGCTAACCTGCTGGCCGATATTCTCTACAGCCGGCTCGACCCGCGAGTGAGGTGGCACTGATGATGCAAAAGTTCAGTCGCCTGGGACTATTTTTATTTTTATCCTTCGTGCTAATGGCTATATTCTCAGCCCAGTTGTCTCCCTATGATCCCTGGATGAGGTTTGAGCCCTACCTTCATCCGGGCCAGGAGCATCTGCTCGGCACAAATGACATGGGACAAGACATACTCTCCGAACTTATCTACGGATCAAGGGTCTCACTCATCGTGGGCTTTGGGGCAGCCCTCATGGCCACCTTCATCGGCACAATCATAGGGCTCCTGGCCGGATATTTCAGGGGAACGACTGATGAGATTCTCATGGGGATAACGGATATCTTTCTTATGATCCCTCAGATCCCTCTGATAATCGTAATCGCCTCGTTCCTGAGGCCCAGCTTCTGGCTGGTTGCCCTTCTCATGGGATCTTTGTGGTGGACCTCCACTGCCAGAGTGGTTCGCAGCAAAGCCTTGCAGGTTCGAGAGACGGGCTTTGTGCAGGCCTCAAGAGCCCTAGGCTTCTCAGATCGGCATATCATCTTCACAGACGTGCTGCCCAACATTTTCCATGTTATTATGCCCAAATTTCTGCTATCCATTGCCTCGGCCATGATAGCTGAAGCCTCCATATCGTTCTTGGGTTTGGGCGATCCCACCATGAAAAGCTGGGGGATGATGATCAACTTCGCCTTTACTCGTGGAGGCTTCATTAATGGTTACTGGTGGTGGTACCTGACACCTGGACTATGCATTACCCTCTTTGTTCTTTGCGTAGTTCTCATGGGCTTCACCTGGGAAGAGGAGGAACAAGCAACCTTGAGGTTAGAATGAATTCACTCCTGAGTGATGCAGGCCCTCTTTTGCGAATTGAAGGGTTGTCTGTTAGCTTCAAGACAAATGTTGGCCTGGTTAAGGCAGCCGAGAACGTATGCTTTGAGCTATATAGGGAAGAGACTCTAGCGCTCGTGGGCGAAACTGGTTGCG
>JAQTXY010000045.1 GCA_028688535.1 Methanothrix sp.
TATACGATTCAAAAGAATTCTGGGGGCTGCAGGACATGAGACGCATCTTTCCCCTGCGCCTGGATGATGATCATAGGACGCATATCTTTAACTCCGCCGAGACCTGCCTGCTGGACCAGATGCCCGAGATCATCGCCATCGACCTGGATGGTGTGGCCCTGGACGCACGGGGGAGGATGCAAGAGTATGCCTATGAGATGACAAAGGCCTATAGAAAAGCCATTGATCTGACCGAGAAGGGGATCGATACCCTACACAGAGATCTGGAAATCCTCAAGGAGTCCATCCGGCCACTGACCCTGGGAGGCATAACCCACGGCCACTTCCAGAAGGGGCTGAAGGATGAGATCTCTTAGGGCAGTGCAATTATGTATCATAGGACATAATCCACTACTGCTCGGCTCTGGCACACTTTACCGACAAAGTTTGCCACCAAAACATGCTCAGGGTGCTTCTGATAGCTTAAAAGAGCCTCTTTGCTCTCAAACTCAGAGACCAAGACCATATCGTAGGCCACGCCCGTCTCGATAGAGTTGATACCCACCTCGAAGAACTTTATCTCCTTGATTTGGGCAGGCAGAGCCTCCAACTTTTCTTGCAGCACCTTGATATTTGTCGGCCTGTCACTTCCCTCTGCCCGTTCCATGAGCTTGAACATAACGATATGCTTGAGCACACCCAAAACCTCTGGCGACTATTCATGCCCCAAGTTTATAATGGTTTTGAATAAGGAGGGAGGCAAAAGTCAGCCTGGTGTAGAGGGAAAAATGGACAGTCGACTTTCGCCAGTACACTATACGTCAATCGCCGTATTTAAGGATTTCCATTGAGATTAAGGTACATACTTCCACAGTCTATTGGCTCTCGCAACTGCATATAGCTGTCCACCGCCTGCATAGATCATGTTCAGTGGAGTATTCAGTCCAGTGGTATCAATCTGTGTCCAGACTTCCGGCTGACCCTCCCATCGCCATATCTGTTTCCCGTCACCCGACAGACCATAGAGGTTTTCCTTTGATCCATATCCCGTTCCTTTGCCGATGAGGTCAATTGCCCACATCTTCCCGGGACCGCCAATGGCCTCCCATGTGTCACCATTCACGTAACGGTAAATATCTCCATGGACAGGATCAGTAGCAAAGAGAGAATTTGTTCCGGCATACATTAGGGCAGCAGGTCCGCCAATCTTATTCCACGTCCAGTCCCCCAAGCCTTCGGGATACCTCCAGAGGCTCTTTCCGTCTGTGGCTATTTTGTAGAGGAAGCCATACATATCATTCCAGCAATCTTGGCATCCACCGGCTACAAATGTCTTACCGGCATCACCAATCTTCGTAAAACCTCTGCCCGAAAATTCATAGATATCTCCATTGGGAGGCTTGGTGGCATAGAGCTTATTTCCCCCACCAAAAATCTTTAAAGCACTTCCGCCAGGGATTGCCTCCCAGTTATTAGGGCCTTTATATCGATAGGTCTTCGTTGCATCCAACGACAATTTATATAGACCCTCACCGGTTGACGCGAAATATTTGGCGGGTTCGCTTACCTTTGTCCAGCTATTTGGGGCGCTATCATACCTATACAAGTCTCCTGTTGTCTTATCTGTGGCAAAGAGCCTTGAAGTTCCATCCATTAGATTCTGGTCGACAATAACTATGCCTACTTCCTTATCCCAGAGCCGATCCCATCTTGCTTGAGACCCAAAGGACAAAAACACGAGTCCAACCAAGAAAATGGCAATTAGCCTCTTCATGAAGAACCACCTGATAGTAACTACACAGTTAATCATAATAAATATTGCCCATCAATGACTTTATATCTGAACATACAATATTTTGTCACTCAGTGCATCGAGCCGGACTTTAAAAGAAGGACTAAGATTCATGACATACATTGAAAGGTTTCAGAATGCTATATTGGCCATCCTGGCATGGACAATGACTCTAGTAACTCTTTTGGTCACGCTGGATGTGATCTATACCCTGGCCAAATACCTGCTATTGCCTCCCACGAACCTGCAGATCAACGAACTTTTGAGCTTTTTCGGAAGCATACTACTGGTGCTCATAGGAGTGGAGCTCCTGGAGACTTTCAAGAACTTTAAGAAAGATAAGACGTTTAATGTTCTGATTGCATTGCTGGTGGCCTTGATTGCAATTTCTAGGAAAGTCATCATAATGGAGATAGAAGGGGACCCAAATGAAATGGAGTTGGTCGGAATTTCTGCATTGATAATAGCACTATCTGTTGGATACTACTTGGTAAATAAAAGTGGATCGATAAAAGATAGATAATAACGATAGCTTTAGCTTTGATCAAAGATGCAGCCGTCTGAAACAGCCAACGCATGGCATTTAGAGCCCACTTCTCCTTTTCTGCCGTACAGCCCGGCAATCCTTATCTCAGCATCACCCGGCTGAGTGTCACCAGAAAGAGAGCCATGAGCAGCCATCCCAGCAACGTCTCTATCACCGTCAGCACCTCATAACCCTCAATTATGCTGAAATTCTGGGGAGTCTTTCCCAAAAACTCCATGCTGCTGAAATAGAAAGCATCATTAGGCGATACGATTGATAGCGCTTGTGAATGCGAATTCATGGCGTCCGGCGTAAGAGCATTTCCTGCCCAGAAGATGCCAGCGAAGAGGAAGATTATAAACAGACTGAGAAGAATGGTATGAGAAGGACGCACTCCATAGCCGCAGGAGATCCAGGCCAGATAATCGAATAACTTGGGGAAGATCCTATGCGAGAGCGACTGCTTTTCCTTTCGATATTGATAATAGCAATCATCCTGATCCTCGAACTGCTCTTGGTTCCTGAAGTTTTTAGTGAGCGTCAAGTACACTGAACCATTAAAGGGAATGTGCTCTTTGATGATATTCCAGCGGACGACTATGCGGCTGAAATTGAAGTCCTTGAGATGGATGCTCGATCCTTCCGAGAAGACTGCATCAGAAAGATTCAATGTGTACACCTTGGCATTGGCCAGGTGGAAATATTTATCGAACCTTGCCCGGCCGAAGTCGGCATCATTGAACTTGGCCCGCGAGAAATTGGCATCGATAGCAAAGTGCGATCGAGTGAAATTGGCCTCTCTCTGAAATTGTGCATCGGAAAAGCCGGCATCCTCCTGAAAGTGAGAACCTGAGAAGTTGGCAGCTTTGGTGAAGGATGTGCCATCAAAGTCCACCAGCCCGCAGAAGGCAGCGTGATCGAAGAACACATCGCCTTTAATGACCGAGTATTCGATTTTGATTATTGATTTAACGATTCGTTGCTTGGCTTTATTAAATGGCAGATCCAGCCGGTGCAGATCCAGGTCGCCATAGATGATTACGTTTTCATACTCTACTGGTTTGCCCTTCTCGATCTTATCCAGGATCTCCTCGGCCTTGATCATCAACAGGCTATCGACCATAAACGAAGATGAATATCGATAGAAACGGATATGCTTTGCGGTACTTCAATCCTGGACCGTCCTCGGCCAAACAGTATCAAGTATCCTCCGAATTCCTCCCCAGCAGCATCTTCTCCACATAGTCCCAATCATGCTCGTAGATGTGTGCCGAAGCACTGGTAGTGGAGACTGATCCCGGCTTTGCGCCTATCTCAAAGCTGACATATTGCAGCAGCCTGGCCAGACCGTAGAGATTGGCAGGATAAGCTCCGGCAAAGTCGTGACTGCGAAAGAAGATGGACAGGTGCAGGCGACCATCACGCAGCTTGAAGTCGTCCACAATCATGCAGGGAACCTCATCTTTGCGCGTATCAACTGGCACGATCCAGGTTACAGCTGTTGCCCGGCGCGTAATGGCCGAAGCCTTGAGCCGAGAGATAACCTGCTCGATCTGATCCAGTTCGGGCATGCCCGGCAGATGCCAGGCGCGAAGGCGCTCTCCGTAGGTGTACTCAAATCCAGGATTCTCGCCGGATAAAAGCTGCGAGGCATACTCCTCCAGACGTTCCTCATTCCAGGAGTACTGGGCAGGAATCATCTCACTGTAGGGGTCCTCCACCACCACCTGCAACGATAGAATTTCCCTTATCCTGGTGCCCCTCTCATCTGTGATCTCCGCCCCCTGCCGCCAGATGAGGTTGAGCGCCCGAAGCCAGGCATCGGAGATGGTTCTCGCCCGAATAAATCGTCCCAGTCTTGCCATGAAAAATCTCCTGATTTATTGCCGCTCGCCCGTCAGCTCCGCCAGTGCCTCCGGCGGAAATGCCTTGAGGATATCTATTTTCTTGACGCAGCGTGTGCCAATGGCGTATTTTTTGGCAACAGGCTTCAGCTCCCTCATACTATACATCCTGGCGATCTCCTCAATATCCATGAGAATTACATCCCTCTACATGATACATTAAGTTTCTTGACGCTATCCATTTATTTCCATATTAAGATCAGCCTCATACAGGAAGGCTCATATCAGCTGGGCAGCAAATTGGCCTAACTCCAGACCCAGGCCGCCATAGCTGAATTTAAGGTCAAGGAGACCGTTGTGGGCCAATAATAATATCAAGATTAATGTGATTTCAAATAATATAAGCAGAGCTAGGAGGATGATTCCCAGACCAGGCGTCTCAAATGCCTCAACAACGAAGTCCCACAAAGTCCTTCCCACTACCATTTCATCCCCACCAGAGCGCACCGCAACGGATTCTTTTATAGGTTATTAAAGCAGAGGAATGGGTGCGGAGTGAAAGTAATCAGAGGAAAAGATATTTTTAGAGATCTGCAGAAAACAATAGACAATGCCCGACTTCGAGTGGGCGCTGGTGAGCGCCCTCAACTCATTCTTTGAGAAGGATGGCATCGCCGCCATTGCCTACCGGCTTAAGCAATCACGCTTCTCCGGCCAGTTTATAGATATCCTGGTGGACTCCAAGATTCCCGAGTACTATCTGGCAATCGAATGCAAAAGCCTGGATGCACGCAAGACAAAATCCCTCTACTTCAAGCAGCACTTCAGCCTGGCCGCTGGAGCGCATCAGATGACGCGGGAGACGGAGTTCATCACCCGCTCGGGAAGACAGGGTATCTTGGCGGTGGAGCTGCGCTACGGCGCCGGCAAAGCGCGGACGGCGCACCTAGTTCCCTGGGGGCAGATCTTCCAGAGATACAACGCTGGAGAGACGGGCATATCTCTGCAAGAGATCGAGGTCAATCCGCCACTGGAGAGAAAGGGCGGAGCTTACCGGATCTCTCGTTTGGATATAATACGCATCTCCGGTTACTTTGATTTAGCAGGCGTTGGCGACGATCAAGAAGAGGAAACGGCTGCAGAGGAATAAAGAGACCTAGAGGGCTGCAGCGCTTCTTGCGCCGGTTACCTGCAAACGGCTAATGCATCTTGGGGGGCCATATCAAGCTATAGATGGCTAACTGGAATTTCATCTAATACGTTTGTTTTCATATGTCTCAGTTAATAATAGGGATTATAGGAATTTTAGAATTTATGAGGTTAGCCCTTCTCCCGGATTGCTGGATGAATTACATTTTTTGTGATCTATGAATTGAAAGATATATTAGGATTGCGCAAAAGGAATATCTTTACGCAGTTGCATATTTGTAGCATAATCTTAGCCACAGAACAATCAAAGTAGAGAAATAAACTATTTATATCATTGAGTATTTCTTATATCTAAAAATAGAATGAGGTTATTATGAGACAATTCTCTGTAAAAGTTCTGGATGATGCCGACCGGGAATTCGTAGAGGTTCTGCGAGAACTTGACATTCCCAGAAATGTGGCCAGTATGATCACTTATCTGGCCAATGTGGAAGAGGCCACCTCTCGGGAGATAGAGATCGGCTCGAACCTGCGCCAACCAGAGGTAAGTATTGCTATGCGTACGCTGCGCAGCAACAATTGGGTAGAAGAAAGAGAGATTAAAAAGGACGGAAAGGGTCGGCCCATGAAGGTTTACAGGCTTACTATATCCTTGGACGAAATCATAAAGCACTTCGAGGATGAGAAAAGAAGAGAGTCGGCCAAAACACAAGAGAGCATCGAGAAGCTCAAGGAATTAAGTAGGGGCTTGAGCGTAACGCCTTCCTAGAGCAAAGATGAGATGGTGAAGATACATCCCATCTCCCCTTAAATTGTAGCAGGGCCTTACGCGGATCAGCCAGGAAAGCAAAACGGTGGCGGCGCACTTGCAGAGCGAACTGCTACATATTCAATTAAAAATGATAAAATATAGGCGCCATGCCATAGTACGCCTCTGGCATCGGGCCTTTGATTGAATTCTCTCCAGTAAAAGAATCTATTTTACGTCTTCTCCCCTACCCCGGAGGTCATCAAGGTTATCTTCCATGAGCTTCTTGCTTTTGATCTCTTCTTTTTTGCCACCCTTTCTCTCGGTATTTCTTTTCTTAAAATCAGCCAAGAATCTCACCTATTCCATCCATACCGGGAACTATAATTAACCTTTCCGTTCATCATTGCTTTTCTGCCAAATAAGCCCACTGGTCATAAATTCCCTTGGAGTCGCGATTATCGATTACCTTGCCCTTCCACCCGGCATCCCCAAGTGCTTTCGCGATGAGTTCCGCTTCTTTTTGCGTGTAAACGGTAAATAAAACCCTATTTTTCGCAAGGCTGGAGGCTTTGAGGAGAATGTCCCTCCAAAGAGGCCAGTTGAAATCGTCAATCAGCCCTACCATAAATCCCAAAACAGTACAGAAAGATCGGGCAGGAAAGATGCGGGGCAATAGCCTGGCATCCAGGACGAAGCATCTCTTAGGGTCCAAAAATCCGCTCTTTAGACCCTGGCATAGATCGCAGCGATCATAGTCCATCGAGAGAGGGCTATGCCCCTGACGAATGAGCGCCTGTGTGGCCATGCCGCTGCCGCAGCATATCTCCAGTATGCTTTCGCCTTTGGGAAGTATCGGCTGCAAGAGCTGCATTAGCCTCTCGATCCGCTCTTCGATATAAAGAGGCGCGCCTTTCATAGAGCAGCTCTCGCAAAAGAACTCTGCTGCCAGAGAATTGGCGAAATATTCCGTCAGAGCCGAGAAAAAGTCCACCTCATCTGCCTGCACCGTCTTGATGATCTTCGATCGCCATTTTCCGGCATGCTCCGACAAAATCTTTGGGGATGAATAATGATCTGTGAGGAGCAGCCATAGCTTCGCCGGCTCGGATAGGTGCAGGGCGAATCCCATATCTTTGACATCAATGCAGGCATCTACATCCAGACCTTCCTGCAGTATCTCTGTGGTGACGGGCAGCTCCAGCAAATCTTGCCAGGACTCTTCTGCGAGAAATATATCCTCGTCCTCTCCCAGGTTCAGTAGATGATTTAGTAGCACACCACTCCATTCACTTGCCCCGGAATATCAATCTTATCGCATTCGTTTCCGGCAAGGCTGGCGGAACAATTATATTATATTCCTGGCAAAATGGGGCTGTTTGAAATTAGTAGATCTGCCCGGGGTGGGCTCTCGCATTAGAGAGCGCCTATTGGAGCAATATGGGGATGAGGAAAAAGCCCTACAGGCAGTTTTAAACGCCGACGTAGCCGGCCTGTGCAGGGCTCTGAGCGAACGCCAGGCTCTCTTCTTGGTCTCGCATGTCAGGGGATTGAAGTACGCCGTCACGCCCGAGCAGTTCCTGGCCACGGATGAAGCGAGCAGAATTCAACAGGCACTCATCTCCCACCTGGCCAGCTATGCGCATACCGAATACGCCAGGCTCAAGATCGGTACTCTGTTCGCCTCATCCTCAGCACAGCTTCTGGCCGAGAACCGCAAAACCGCCCTGGCGGCGGTTTCAGCCGCGCAGAAGATGCAGGGCCAGGGCCTGGAGGAACTGCTGAAAAAGATCCAGCCACTGCGCGAGAAGGCGACAGCGCGAGTCAGGGAGAGAGCTGTGGCCGCCACCTCGACCGAGGCTTTTCAGAGGCTTAAGACGAGGGGGATGGACAGGCTGATCGACCTGCATCTGGCCGAAAGTCCAGCGGAGCTAACGGACCTGGCCAAAAGCTACAGCCACGTCTGCCTGGTAGGCGAAGAGATGGGAGGGCAGGCGGCAGAGGATATGGAAAGGGCCGAGTCTCTGGAGGAGTGGTACCTGGTGCCTGAGGCGGTCCTGGGATTTTATGAGGAGAATTTAGAGCCTCTGCTGGCGGCGGCCCAGGCGGCAAGAAAGCTGCAGGATGCAGGCATTGCCGGATTTGGGGGATGGGAGACACTGCATAAGCTGCTTGCCAGGCTAAATGAGAGCGGGGATAAAGAAGGGGAACGGCTGGAGAAGCTGGCAGCATGCCTGGGCGAGCGCTCAGAGGAAGCTGCCGCCTGGGCCAATGAGGAGCTGAAGAGCAAGATAGAGAAGAGTTCGCTAACCCTGGGCGGCACAGACCTGCTACTGGTCATGAGCCGGGGAGAGGGCGTGCGAGAGCTATTGGAGGTGCAGATGAAGAGCGTCTTTGCAGAGGTCCTCAAAGCTGCAAAGGCGCGAGCGGCAAGCGATCTGGAGCTGATAGGAGCGGAAACGGTGTGGCTGGATGAGATCTTTTCTGGAGAGATCAGCTATCCTCTGGAGCTGGACCGGCAGGCACTGCGCTCCTTTGAGCAGGAGCTAAGAAGCCGCAAGGAAGGGCGGGGCCTGAAGACGAAAAGAGAAAATGCGCGGGGCCTGCAAGACAAAAGAGATGAGGCTGCCGCCCTCGTGCATGCCCTGATGGAGTTTGACTATGCCTACGCTCTGGGGCGGTTTGCCCTGGCAGAGAATCTCACCTTCCCAGAGATTGCTCTGGAGCCGTGCCTCTCCTTTGCGGAGGGCCGTCATCTCTTCTTGGAAAAGCCTGAGCCAGTGAGCTACTCCCTCGGCAGCGCCGATCGCCCTGAGAAGGTGGCGCTCTTAAGCGGAGTCAACTCGGGCGGCAAGACCACGCTCCTGGACCTGATCTCTCAGATCGCCATCCTGGCGCACATGGGCCTGCCCGTGCCCGCTAAAGTCTGCCGGCTCTCTCTCTTTGAGGAGTTTTACTACTTTAGCAAGAGCCGCGGCACGCTCTCTGCTGGGGCATTTGAGACGGCCATGAGGAAGTTTGCCGTGGTGGAGAATGAGAAACGAAAGCTGGTTTTAGCGGATGAGCTGGAGGCCATCACCGAGCCGGGAGCCTCGGCGCGCATTATCGCCTGCATGCTCGATGAGCTGAACCGGCGCGGCTGCGTGGCGGTCTTCGTGAGCCACCTGGCAGAGGATGTGCGCCGCTATGTGGAGACGCCGGTGCGGGTGGACGGCATCGAGGCTGAGGGGCTGGATGAGAACAACAACCTGCGAGTCAGCCGAAGCCCGCGCTACAACTATCTGGCCAAGAGCACTCCCGAGTTGATACTGGACAGGCTGGTGCGCTCCACCAAGGGCCCGGAGCGGGAGTTTTATGCCAGACTGCTGGCGAAGTTCAAATGAGAATGTGCTCCTTTTATATTCCAGAGACAGACTATTTCTATGGAAATCTGGCAGATAGTTGTGATCTGTATTCTCATGTTCCCCCTCTTTCTCATCGCCAATTACGTCGTGGTCAAGAAAGCGGCTTCAGAGCGACGCAATCGCGACGAGCGGGTGGAGAGGGCAGTGGCGGCGAGCGTGGCAGCCAGCTACGC
>JAQTXY010000046.1 GCA_028688535.1 Methanothrix sp.
GGCAGCCCGCTTTGCCACCGTCTTCACAATGAAATCAAATGGATCGTCCGCCGGATTGAGCATACCCACCAGGCTCATGTTCTCAGAGCCTGCCCCCTTGGGAAAAGCAGTGAGAGAGAGACCCCGGCCATCCACATAATCCAGAATGATATCGGGCATGCCAGGGCCGGTATTGTCTCCGCTATTCTTGCGGGTCAGGGGATGGACGGCATTAGGGCGCAGCGGTATCTTTTCTGTGGCAATTCTTACACCCTCTGCGATCGCCTCGGAAAGGGAAAAGTCCAGAGACAGATCGCGGCCTATCTTTACATGAAATATGGTAAGCCCCGTGTCCTGGCAGAGGGGCAGGCCTTTGGCGGTGGCAACCGCTACATTCTCCAGCATGAACTGCAAATGCTGCCTGGCGAGTGGCTGCCTCTCCCGGTCCGCTGCCTCTTGGATTTTTTGCAAGACCCAAGGGGGCAGTGTCGTCTCCGCTCTTTGCAGGGCACGCACCGTGGCCTGCACCACCCGATCTCTCATGCCTTTTGCCCCTTCTTGCCAGGTTCGATCTTAATGGGTTGGGATTGCATTGGCAGCTTGAGGTTGGTCAGCTTGCCCAGAGCCCTTTCCATAGCGTCTTTGTGCAGGTCTCCTGAGGTATGAATGCCTCCAGGAGTTCCGCGCACGGCGCGACAGGGATATTGCTGGCAGAAGAGGCCGGTCATGGACGCTGCTTCCTCTACGGTCTTTCCCGTTATGCCTGCGGCTGCATGCCAGGTGGCTCCGCAAGGCGAGCCGCGCACGACCTTTACATTGCTGATGCGCCCGTCCTTTGTTTCTACCTCCAGCTCCGGTTTGCCCAGTTTCCTGGCAAATTCGTCGATTACGGGAACGCCGCATTCTTCCAGGGTGCAACAGATCTCATCCACCTCGATATGAATGCCGTACTTTTCTGCAATTCTCTCCAGCTCGCCTATCGAGCCGGCCCTGCCAATGCCGCCGGGAATTATCGCCGCTTTGACTCCGGCGGCACCTGCAAGGCGTACTATCTCCGGAGTCAAGTCGGGATGAAAGGTATAGAGAATGAGCAAATCCGCCTGGAAGATCCTGGGATCAAGGTTCAGCTCCTTGACAAACTCTTCCGGGTCCTCGATGAAGCCGGGCAGCACCTGAGGAACATCAACGGATACGACTGCAAAGTCAGTTCTGGCCTTGATGGTCTCCAAAAGGCGCTCGCCGTACTTTCCTCTTTTAACTACGCCAACCAGCATGATTCATGGAATGAACTCAGGTGTTAATAGAGATTTGCAGAGGTATTCACAAATCAACCTGGCATGTCTTTATATCGGATCAATTGCATTAAGCGCACCGCAATGAATAAAATAGAAACCTCTGGCGGCAACGTCCATAATATTCCAGCCATTCTCATCGCAGGTACCCACAGCGGCGTGGGCAAGACAACAGTCACTCTGGGCCTCATGGCCGCTCTTCGTGCCCGTGGCCTGGTCGTTCAGCCCTTCAAGGTAGGCCCTGACTTCATCGATCCCTCGCATCACAGCGCAGTCTGCGGACGGCCATCGCGCAATCTCGATCCCTTCATGATGGGCGAAGATGGAGTGCGCCGCTCCTTTTGCTCAGCTCTCGCCGGTGCTGATGTGGCTGTAGTGGAAGGGGTTATGGGCCTTTACGATGGCATGGACGGAACTGAGACCGGCAGCTCTGCAGAGGTAGCCAAGATACTCGACCTTCCGGTTCTGTTAGTCATAAATGTGCATGGCATGTCGCGCAGTGCTGCCGCTCTGGAGAAGGGCTTTGCAGAATATGACCGGGGTTTGCGCCTGGCAGGCACCATTCTCAATCAGGTAGGAAGTGTGCGGCACCTGGGCATGCTGAAGAGTTGCCTGGAGAGACCAATCTTCGCCGCTCTTCCGCGCGATAGGGAGATGGAGATGAAAAGCCGTCACTTGGGGCTGGTGATGGGCTTTGAGAAAGAACACGACGTTTTCGCCATGGCAGCCTTGCTGGAAAAGCATGCTGCCATCGATGAGATACTGTCGCTTCGCGCTCCTGTCCCGCCTGCGCACAAGGAGATGGCCAATATGGAGAAATCCGTGCGCATAGGCGTTGCCCAGGATGAAGCCTTCTGCTTTTATTACTATGACAATCTGCGCGAGCTGGAAAGGCATGGCGCTGATTTGATCTTCTTCAGTCCGTTAGTTGATGATCTGCCTGATGTGGACGGCCTGTACATTGGAGGAGGCTATCCAGAGCTGCATGCTGCCCGGCTGGAGAGCGCTCCTGCCAGAAGGCAGATTAAGAACGCATCAGAGGATGGGATGCCTATTTATGGAGAGTGCGGCGGCCTGATGTACCTGGGACGCGCCATAGAACTGGAGACCGGCACATTTGGGATGGTAGGGGCGCTTCCCGGTTCTACTATTATGACCAAACGGCTTGCGGCTTTGGGGTATGCCGAGGCAAAGACAGTAGGACAAAATCCCATAGCAGGGCTGGGCAAGACCCTTCGCGGTCACGAGTTTCATTATTCGCGATTTAGCTGTGACAAGGACGCTCGCTTTGCTTACCGGCTAAGCAGGGGCAAAGGCATCCAGGACGGCCGGGATGGCCTGGTGGAGCACAACACATTGGGCGGATACCTGCATGCCCATTTCTTCTCCTTTTCTGTGAAAAGGTTTATAGAGAGCTGCAGAGATTATAGAAGAAAATAATTTAGGCGGTATGAAGCCTATTGAAGTGGATAAACCCATAACAATTATTGAATAATTAGTTATAACAATCTTCAAAATTTATTTTTATAAGGAACTATATTTATGCACTCATATAAACAATTTATTTTTTATACATTTTAAATAATATATTATTAAATGCAGGAACTGAGATATTCTTGTTTTATATTTAGAATAAATACCCTAAATATTTGCGCATTATGAAATATATAGATCCTTTTTAGAGAAAAGTTTAAATGCAGGCTCATGTGCATGTAGGCTCATAACGCAAATGGAGTGTTAACTATGAGCAAAATTAATAGTGGAGTTGTGCTCTTCTCTCTCCTGATGGCTCTCTCTCTGGGAGTTGCCTTTGGTGAGGATGTTGTCGCAACAGAGAATGTAACTGAAAATGCAACTGAGAACGCTACCGAGAACGTTACCATCAACGCTACCGAGAACGTTACCATCAACGCTACCGAGAACGCTTCTGTTGAAACAACCGAAGCTAAAGCTTAGGTAGGCTTGATTGTATTTCCGCATTGCTTGGCGGAAATTTGGGCAGGTTCTCCCTGCCAATACTTTTTCTCATTACTAATACAAGGAAATTTTTAGAAAGGCTTATATTTTTCTTAGGAAAAAAGCATTGTTTGAGGTATGAATATGAGAAGCTCAAGTGCGTTGATACTACTAGCTGCATTAGTGACCTTATCATCGGGATGCGTCCTGGCACAGGATGCCTCGAATGCTACAATTGACATGAATGCCACAAATGAAACGGCGGCTATAGACGCTGCGCCCGTTGCTGAAGCTGCGGCACCTCTGACAGAGACCGCGCAGGCTGCACCTCAAGAGACAGCGTCTAGGTTCAAGCAGCTCTCCACCTTTGTTAAGGGTGCTACCACAATTCTGGGAAAGAATACTGCCCAGGAATACGCGGACGTGTCCAAGACAGCTAATCGGGATACAGTATTCACACGTGAGGCGGGCGTTTCCACTCCTGCTGTAAAGGTGGGCATCACCGGGGTAGGCACGGCAGAAGACAAGTACGTCCAAGTAACCAACCAGGCAGTTGGATCCTGGGATCTGATAGGATGGACACTGGCCTCAGCCGGAAACACCACCTTCACCTTCCCATCGCTGACTCTGGAAGAGAAAGCTTTCGTGCGCGTCCATGAGGGAGAAGGTGTAGGCAGCACGACCGATATTTACACCAATAATACAGCACCACTCTGGATCGATAATCTGGTATCCCTGCAAAATGCAGATGGAACTATCATATCCACTTATGACGTCTCCACCGCTCCTGCAGCAAGTGCGTGGGTAGATCCTCTGGCCAGCCAGATTCAGTACTAGATCGCCGTAGCCCTAATTTTGGGGCGGCATAACTCTTTTTTTAAAAATTGGAGAATCAGTTCGCTGCAACCATCAGAAAACCTAGATGTAGACTGCAGTTCCCGGTTCCACATTGATTATCTTTGTGCCGCCCCTCTCGAAGAACATTGTCTTCGGGTAGTTGAACTGACCGTCATAGACTCTGATATCATGGCTGCGACCACCAACCACACTGAAACTGAACCTTCCATCAAGCAGATCTCCTCCAGTTCCTTCCGTTCCGATGTAATTCTCATCCAGGAATACCTGATAGCCCCTCATGCCTTGAGATACTATTGTAGCTGTGGAGTCTCCAGTGGCAACTGCAGGGGACGGCGTTGCTGCAATGGACGCGGGAATTTTTACGACGGGATATGTTGAGGTTGGCCTTGGGTACACTCTTACGGACGATTTTGTTTGAGCATAATCCAGAGTCTTTTCCCAGTTCTTTTGGAATGGTTCCCATGTCATTTTAGCTAGCGAATTCAATCTAAAGTCAGAATAATAAGGCGATGAATAATATGGGTATATTCCATAGGGTCCTGGATAGGTGCCGTTCCTGAATTGATACGGATAAGCATAATCTCTGAAAAACTCTGCGCCAAAGTAGGGATAGTAAATCTGCTCCCAGGTATGGCCTTGGTTTGGAGAAAAGATCGGATCTGTGAAGTATTGGGCAATATCACCACCATAAGGTCCTACGTATCCTCCACCGAGCCATTCTTCTCCACATGCCATGCTAATCAGCAAGCATAAGGTTAACACAGTAAGATGCGACAAATTTTTTCGAGACATCATGGTTTTTTCACAAAGATACCATAATAACTAATGGAATTTAATACTGCCTATATCGCGATTAGTTTTAATACGTCCGAATTTGAATGATAAAATGCAAACGACTTGAGGGAAGAATTAGGCGATGTCAAGGCAGTGGGAGGGACCCTTTGTGCCTCGACTATCGCCATGCATTAAGTCGACGTTCAACGATATAAAGGCCGCGCTCAACCATAATTCTTGTCGAAATGATTTTATTTCGTTTACCTGTTGCTCAAAAGCAACCTCTAATCATATCAAGGCGGGATGGGATGTCGACCCATACCGCAAGCCTCCAGGGCGGCCCTAAGCATCTCCATCTTGACCGGCTTACTAACGTAGTCATCCATGCCTGCGGCTAAACAAGCCTCTCGATCGCCTTTGAGAGCAGAAGCTGTCATAGCAATGATTACTGGCGTCTCTTCATCCGTCCATCTTTGACGTATCACCCGTGTAGCTTCAAGGCCATCCATTTCCGGCATTTGTACGTCCATTAACACCACATCGTAATGCTGGCGCTCCAGGGCCTGTAAGACCTCGAATCCGTTGGCAGCCACATCCGATCGATATCCCAGCTTGCTGAGCATTCTCTGAGTCACAATCTGATTAACCAAATTATCTTCTGCGAGCAATATGCTCATGTTTTTATTGAGATTCCCCGGGACGTCGACCTTCGAAGCAGGTCTATCTATTTCCATAGGATCGCAGGAGGTTGGTTCTACCATAATTGTGAAATGGAAAGCAGAACCCTTGCCAACCTCACTCTCCACCCACATCTTTCCTCCCATCAGCTCCGCTAATCTCTTGCTTATGGCCAGTCCTAAACCGGTGCCCCCATACCGGCGCGCAGTCGAGGCATCGACCTGACGAAACGACTGGAATAGGCGTTCCCTCTTATCATCCGGAATTCCGATTCCAGTATCTTTTACTTCAAAATGAATTTCATAGCTGTCGCCATCTACCGCTTTGCTTGAAACTGAGATTTTAATCTTGCCGTTTTCTGTAAACTTCACGGCATTATTGAGTAGATTGATCAAGATCTGATTAATCCTGGTGGGGTCTCCCAGCATCATGGTTGGAACATGACCTTCAAAGGTGTACTCTGTCTCCAGACCCTTCCTTTTGGCATCTACGGCCACCATATCAAGAGAGATTTCAAGGCAGTCACGTAGGTCAAATGACTGGTGCTCCAGTTCCATCATCCCGGACTCGATTTTTGTGAGATCTAGTATGTTGTTAATGATGGTGAGGAGAGTATCTCCGCTGCGTCGGATGATTTCAACATCCTCCATCTGATTTGCAGTTAGATTCTCATCCAGAAGAAGGCCGGTCATGCCTATTACGGCATTCATGGGCGTGCGGATCTCGTGGCTCATATTGGCCAAGAATTCGGATTTGGCAAGAGTCGCGGATTCTGCTTTCTCTTTAGCCCTCTGAAGATCCTCTTCCGCATGCTTTCGTTCTGTGATGTCACGAATGGATTCGATTGCTCCCCAGTAAGTTCCGTCTGAGTCATAGAGAGCTGACGCACTACCCAGTAGATAGGTTTCATTTCCGCGAAGATTAGGGATGTAGGTTTCGGCTGCTAGAGTGCCGTCTTCTTGCCTTTTTATGGCATTATATCCCTTTTCAAAACCGTCATGAAATCCGCGGACAGCGTCAATGAGTATCGGCCTGCGTTCACCATAAAAGGGCAGAGCATATTCATAATCTCCTTTTCCCAGGATTTTTTCGGCCTTGACACCGGTCATCTTCTCCATCGATTGGTTCCAGGATATGACTTTGCCTTCTTTGTCGATGACTAGCGTGGCATCGGGAAGAAAGTCAATTATGCCTGCCAAAAGGCGCTCGGACTCTCTCAGAGCGCTCTCAGCTTTCTTGCGATCGCTTATGTTTAATGCTACTTGAACTACTCCTGTAACCATCTCATTTTCATCCTTGATAGGACTGCTTCGAGACAGCCACGTCTTCTCATCAGGGGTGATCAATTCTCCGTCTTGTGAAAGACCTGTTTGCAGAGCTTTAACAGCCGTGCAGCCTTCACAGGGCCTATCGCTCCCCTGGAGGAGCCTATAGCAGTGTTTTTCTTTGATCTCGTCTTCAGGGATGCAAAGGTGATCTCTCACGGAGGAATTTACCCAGATGATGCGCATCTGTGCATCGAGATAAATAACTGCCACTTTCTTCAGGCCGCTGAGAATTGCTCCTTTTTCCTTTTCCGATTCGCGTAATGCATCTTCCGCTCGGCTTCGTTCTACCGTCTCTGCCAGGGTCATGGCAAGAAATTGATTGCTTTCATCAAAAACCACCTTCTGACGGATGAACAATAAGCCTATGAGCAGTGCGAAGGTAGCGGTGACAATGGAATAGTTGATGATATGCGAGAATTCCTGGCCCCAGATGAAGAGCAAAAAAACGGTTCCTATCCCAACAAAAGGCAAGTTGTGAGTCCAATTTGCCCTCTTGCTTTGAACAGAGCCAAAATCTCCGGGTTGATCAGATGGTGAAATATTTGTAATATTTGTTTGCAGAATTCCTGCCAGCCCAAGAAGGAGGTAACTCACCACCCAACCGCTATCCAGGATGCTTCCGGATACGAAAGTTCCCCGTTGCGTCTGAATGCTGAAGATTGCATCCGTTAATATTAATGTCGCGACGCCTAGCGCCAGAATGATAATCGGAGCCTGTCCACGAGAGGCAAGCTTTCTGAAGAGCAACTCTATGAGGGCGATGAAAAGGATCAGATCCATTACTGGGTAAGCCAGCGAAACCACAGATTCCCAGTCAAGAGCTTCAATGGAAATGACAATTGGGGCTATCAATAAGACCCAAAACACCAGAGCGACTGATACAATAACGATCGCGGCATCAAGCAGGATTTTGATTTTTTCCCGAGATGTGAGCGATACATCCGGCAGAAGAAATATACCCAGCGCGAAAAGAGGGTAGAACATGAGGTAGCCTATATCCGCAACCGAAGGAAACGGTTCCTGATGCAGGACGAACTCCACCACCGACCAGGACAGGTCCCCAAGAGTATTGAAGAACATGGCGGCGGCAATAACCATCCAGGCTTTTCTTACCCTGCCTATAGATCGGCAACCTGTGCAAAACAATGCGACGGCTGCAAGCCCACTGGTTAATGTTACAAATACATCCTCAACTAGAAGGAAGGCCCTATTTGTCTCGCTAAGAACCACCAGTGTCAGGTGAAGCAGCGCGATTATGATCGCCAGAATGGCAGCGCTGCGAAAAGATAAATATGTATTACATCTTGCACAACCCAACATATTAATCTTAGTCACCATATCATCTTTGTAGAATAACTAATCAAAAAGCTTTTGGTATCCAGCTTTCGTTGGGCAATACTACAAAATAATAATATATTAAAAAGTATGTATGAAAGGTCGTTTTCTAGCTCAGATTAAATGGAGATTGTGAATAATGGCAGCTATGATAGTTCCAACCGTATTTAATATATTCAAGATAATGTTTCACAAGTTGTGCATATGTTACTGTGAAATAATAATTATACTATACTTCAACTCTCCTGCCTCATTTGGTCATTGAGGTTACAATTCAGTTTTGCTTTGCGTACAGGGCGAGATCTTGGACCCCGGCAGGCCCCTGGCAGTTATTCCATCGTCCTATATTTGGGCATGCTCGCCCGGGCCTGGACCGAAGTGGCCATGAAGGTGGCACATCCGGGAGTGCAGGCCGTTGCAGCCCATCGCCAAGAAGCTGGGCAGCATTCATGCAGGCCGCCAAGACCCTCTCAGGTCCAGCCAAATCTTTACATAGGACTGCACTTTTTGCATGGATCATATCCGGCAGATATAGCTTGGCTGCCACTTGAGAAGCAAACCTCATGTTCAGGTTTTATCTTAGGCACCCATGAGCAACCTGGCACGTGGAACTTATGCGTATTGCTATTGTCGATGTCTATATTCAGATATAGCCTATCGTCTTATATTTCCTGATGAAATACTTTTGGTGACTCATATAGCGATATAGAGGCGGACCTCATCACTGAAAGCAGCACATTTCATTCTTGCCTAAATCGTCAGGGAGAGAATGCCGAGATAAATAAGCGCCGCCAGGATGGCAAAAATTAAGATAATACCAAAAATAAGGATCCTGTTGGTCATCCTGCTCATCTCCCAGACCATCTCTCTGACATCACTGCTCTCTTCTTCAGGTATTACACTCTCACCACCAGGCATGATTTAAGTGGATAATAGATTGCTTCTGCTGAAGCGGATCTTTGGCTCCGAGATGGTCCTTAAGCCTGCCTGCCGAGCAACGTCTATCGTCTTTTCGAAAGCAGAAGCAGAAACATGTATCTTGGGCTCGACAATCAGCAGCTTTCCTTTGGGTTTAAGAACAGAGGCGATCTCCTTCAGGAAGGCTTTTGCATTGGGCACTTCATGAACCATATAGAAAGCCAGAGCAAAATCAACCTTCTCGGATAATCCGATCCTGTCCGGACCGCTCTTATGGGTGATTATTCTTGATTCCAGTCCCTGCTGGGCCGCTTTTTTCCTCAAGATTTGGAGCATTTCATCCTGGATATCAACTGCAATGACTCTTCCAGATTCGCCTACCATTTTCGCCATAGCGATGGAAAAAGTACCTGGCCCACATCCTAGATCGAGAACGGTCTGTTCCGGTTTTATAT
>JAQTXY010000047.1 GCA_028688535.1 Methanothrix sp.
TCGGCGATACTGTGCGCCGCATTCGTACCCTGGGGAGCACCGCCCTGGAGATGGCTTTGGTCGCCTCAGGACGGCTGGATGCCTTCGTAGATCTGCGTGGTATGATGCGGGTTGTGGATATCGCCGCAGGGAGACTCATACTGGAAGAAGCAGGCGGAATGGTGACAGACTCTGCAGGAGAAGCGCTACATCTGGACGGCAACATGTGGCAGAGAAGGGATTTGATCGGCTCGAACGGCCTCCAGCATGCACAGCTGCTCAAGCTAATAGGTGGTATCTCCTATTAAGATCGGCTTTGTCTCTCGACAGCAGCGGGAATCGATTCAGCTGGCACAGATGCTCATCAACCAAATTGAGAACGCGAAGAAGGGCGTTACGATATTCGTGGATGAGGACCTGGCGCAGAAGCTTGGCAGAGAGGGCACAGCAGTCGCGGAGATGGAACGGCAGAAGGTAGACTTCATAGTCTCTGTGGGAGGAGACGGGACGATTCTGCGCACCATTCACAAGATGGCAGATCCGGCACCTATTTTGGGCATAAACATGGGCACGCTGGGCTTTTTGGTGGATGTGGAGCCAAGAGACGCCGTAGAGACGCTCTCCCGCCTGCTGGGGGGCTTTGATGTGGACGCCCGCTCCCGGCTCAAGCTGCTCCTTAACGGGGTATGCCTGCCCCGCGCCACCAATGAGATCGCCTTCATGACCGCCAGTCCTGCCAAGATGATTGAATTTGAGATCATCGTAGACGGCGCCCTCATGGAAGACTTTCGGGCTGACGGGGTGATCATCGCCACCTCTACCGGTTCCACGGCTTATGCCATGTCTGCGGGCGGGCCCATCGTAGATCCGCGGGTGGACGCCATCGTGCTCGTTCCCATGGCACCCTTCAAGCTCTCCAGCCGACCCTGGGTGATTCCGGGTGACAGCGTCATTGAGGTTCGGCTCAAGCTGCCGGACAAGGAAGCACTGGTGGTGGTGGACGGCCAGACCTCAACTACCATATCTTCCAAGGACACAGTGGTCATAAGCAAGGCCAAGACACCAGCCAGGTTTGTGAAGGTGGGAAGAGAGGGATTTTACGCCAAGGTGAAGAGCAAGCTGACGTGAGGCGGGTCGCCAGACGACTTATTCGTGTCCTTCAGTTCCTCACCTATATTTTATGCATTCTATCATTCTCGTGCGTGGCCTATGGCAAGTGCCTTACGCCCATGTTGATATGTCTAATTTCATGCCTTTGAATAGTATGGCCATGGGACGGGATATTTCCGATACAAAGGGCACCTTGACATTAAAACGCAATGACTCTCCCGCAGGAATTGTCTTCAAGCCATCACCTTCTTCACCAGAATAAACCCACCCGAACTGGTCTATCAAAGCAAAGCTTGAGCTGTTGTATTCGGCGGTCTGGTTGGCACTATTGGAGATGTTCAAGTCCAAGTTCCAGTTTCCCTGACGCCATCTCATCCCATTTGGTTCAAAGGTTGCTCCGTAGAATCTGAGTGTTGCATTGTAGCCTGTGACTTCCGGCACCCCTGTCCAGTTTATATAGAAGGGATTTGAGTTAGAGGGCACGATTCTAAGACGCTTTACGATGATATCTTTGGGGACGTCGAATAGGAGCATATCTCTGACTGACCCATTATACTTTGTCTCTGTCGGGAACCCATTTAGAGTAGATCTGTAAGGGCCACTGTTGCCTTGGTATGAATTATTATCGATATCTATCAGTTCTATGTCATATACATCGATATCGATGGCAGAGATATCTGCATATAATCCATCACCATATTCGTATTTCATAACACCGTAGACTGTCGCATTGACTATTCCGTTACTGCCGTGCAGGGGAAAGGCCTGAGCCGAATGCATCAAGATAATTGCCAGAGCAAATATTATAACCGCTCCAAGTAGGCTTCGCCCTTGATTGAACTCTTTCATAGGTGAAATATCAAGGCCGATTTCTTAAATAGTATTGTATTGATTGCCCCTTTATGTGACCGATAGATTGAAGTCCGTGTCTGCGATTGTCTATTTTTGAACTAATATGAAATCTCCCCTCCCGAATATTTGCGATCTCACGCATGCAAGTTATACCCGAAAATGGGTTACGCTGAGCATATTAATAGGAATTGCCGCTGGATTGGGCTCGATAGTCTTCTATTGGTCTCTAACGACTGCCACACAGCTCCTGCTGGGACTTGTTGCGGGATATGTTCCTCCCACCTCTACGGGCGAGGGGGCGACTGTTTTTACCGGCGTGGCCAGACCATGGATTCTTCCCATCCTTACGGCTGCCGGGGGATTGCTAAGCGGGCTTATAGTCTTTCATTTTGCACCGGAGGCAGAAGGTCATGGGACTGATGCAGCGATAGATGCATTCCACAATAAAGGCGGCGCCATTCGCCGTCGGGTGCCTATTGTTAAAGCCGTGGCATCAGCCATCACCATTGGCTCGGGAGGCAGCGCCGGGAGAGAGGGTCCAACTGCTCAAATTGCCGCAGGAATTGCCTCTGCTCTAGCAGACCTATTTCATCTGGCTGATTCTGATCGGCGCATCGCCGTAGCCACCGGGATCGGTGCCGGGATCGGCTCTATCTTTAAGGCACCCCTGGGTGGTGCAATCCTCAGCATGGAGGTACTCTACCGCCGCGACTTCGAGTATGAAGCCCTTCTGCCGTCTTTTATAGCATCCGTTGTAGGCTACAGCATATTCGCTTCCTGGAGTGGATGGGCGCCGGTGTTGGGAAGCGGCATAGTACCGCCTTTTAGCAGAGCTTATGAGCTGATCTCATATTCTCTCCTTGGCCTGGTCTGCGGACTGGTCGGCATAGCGTACGGACGCAGCTTTTACTACCTGAGAGACCTGTTTAGGAGCGCTGGAATTCCCAACTGGATAAAACCCGCCATCGGCGGGCTCATGGTGGGCTTGATTGGCGTCTTTCTGCCGCAGGTCCTGGGAACCAGCTATGGCTGGCTGCAGTTTGCCATCAACGGCGACTTCATCGCGCTGCCGGCTACGATCATGCTGGCAGTGGTCGTCTTTAAGATCCTGACAACCGGACTTACAATTGGGTCGGGGGGAAGCGGTGGTGTTTTCGCGCCCGGTTTGGTGATAGGCGGAATGGTAGGCGGCTTCTTATGGAACTGCCTTCACAGTTTTCCTGCCATCACTCCCAGCTCTCCTTCGGCCTTTGTTATTGTGGGCATGATGGCTCTCTTCGGGGGCATAGCCAAAGTCCCTCTGGCGGTTATTATCATGGTAAGTGAGATGACCATGGATTACACCCTCTTAATTCCCAGCATGCTGGCCTGCTCCATTGCCTACTTTGTTACTGGAGACAATTACATCTACGAGAAGCAGGTGAACGTGAGGGCGCAGTCACCTGCCCATCGACATGATTACTCACTTATGCTCCTCAAATCGCTCAAGGTGAGAGAGGCTATGATCAGCAATGCGCCGATTATCGGTCCCAGCTCGACGCTGGACGAAGTAACTCAACTACTAGAAAGGTATGAGGTTCACGCCGTGCCGGTGGTAGATGAAGGCAGGATGGTGGGTATTGTGGCAAAACAGGACGCTTTAAGATGCATCTGCGAAGACCATCCACCTGCTAAGGTGACTGATATTATGAGCGGCAATCTGATAGTAACCTATCCGGATGAGTCCCTGTTCGATGCCATGAATAAGATGATCGTAAATCACATCAGCCAACTACCGGTTGTGGAGAGAAATAATCCCGATCAGATCCTTGGATTGCTGGCTCTGGATGACGTGACCAGAATGCAATGCACTGAAAATGATAGTTGAGGGATGGGTAGGGGCGCTGACGATCTTGGCTGCACCTGTTGCTCTCATGACTGCAATTCCAGAGTAGCATCCAAAGAAATTGCTAGGTCTTAGTCCATTTTAATTTTTCCATGAACTGCAATCCTTCGTCGAAGAATTTATAGTACCTCACCTTGAGTTGGTCTATTATCAAGAATACGATTATCACATAGATCCAGATCATGGCTGCCAGGTTCCAGCCTATCGGCGGGATCAGCAAGCCGTAAACGGCAATGATCGTGGCTACGATCTGTGTCCCGAGCACGGCTCCAATCAACAGGTTGCCAGGTCGGTAAGACCAGAAGTGACCTTTGGTCCTGGCTATGAAGATAATTAAGTGGCCAGCTACGGAGAGCTTGAGGTACATGAGGGACTGAAGAACCTCTTTGCTAAGATGCAGATAATCAAGTCCGAAGAAAAGCAGGCCAAAAGACTCAACTGTTCCTATCAATCCCAGAAATAGGGCCATTCCCATGACCGAGGACATTCTCCACCGATCGGGCTTTTGCGAGTATTCCGCTCGGTCATAGGCGATAGACATGATGGCAAAATCGTTAAGCAAAGCCAGCAATACTATCATTATAGCCGTTACCGGATAAAAATTGAAGATGACTATTGATAAAGTGATGAAGAACAGTACTCTGATGGTCTCAGCAATTCGGTAAATGGCATAGCTGTTCATGCGCTGGAATATCTTGCGGCTCTCTTCGATGGCGTCGATGATGACGGAGAGACCCGGCCTGGTTAGAACTATGGCAGCCGCAGACTTGGCGGCATCTGTTGCTCCCGAGACCGCAATTCCCGCGTCGGCTTTCTTCAAGGCAGGGGCATCGTTTACACCATCACCCGTCATGCCGACGATGTGGCCTCTGGCTTGAAGCAGCTCTACTATCTTGAATTTGTGCTCAGGATATACTTGGGCAAAACCGTCTGCCTTTTCGATGATATCGGTGGCCTCTTCATCTGATTTATCTATGAAGTCCGATGCAGGCTCAATATTGGTTCCCAGACCCACCAACCGAGCGATCTCTTTGGCTATGGCTACATGGTCGCCAGTGACCATTTTTATGCGGACACCGAGAGACTTTGCAGTTTTGATGGTCTGTGCAGAATCTTCTCTAGGTGGATCTTGGAGGGCAATGAGTCCCACATAGCTCCAGGCTCCTTTGGAGTTCGTGCTGGCAACGCCCAGAGCCCGGTAGCCCTTCGAAGCGAACGTTTCTACTTTTTGGTCAATTAAGAAATTCGCGGTGCTATTTGCTAATAATGAGAGTATGGCCTGAGGTGCACCTTTGGCTGCCCTAAAGCTTCCTTGAGGACCCTCGATTTCGGCTTGTGTCATCTTGGAAACGGGATCGAAGGGTTGGAACTTGTCCAACTTGTAGCTGCTTGGTTCAACCTGTTCTTCTTTGCTCTTCTTTATGATAGCGATATCTATGAGATCGCCGTTTTCTTCTCGGGAAGCCAAGGTACCAACGAGCAGCACATCATTCTCGGTGAAGCCCTCGAAGGGCACTACCTCTGCTACCGTAATGGCATTCTGGGTTATGGTGCCGGTCTTATCTGAGCAGAGGACAACCACCCCGGCCATCTCTTCGATAGCTGCCAGCCTGCTCACAATGGCCTCCTTCTTGGCGAGCTGCATAGCGCCCACTGCCATAGTCACAGACAGAACGGCAGGAAGGGCGGCAGGTATGGCAGCCACTATCAGCACCAGGGCAAACTGCAAAGTCTGCAAGAGGCTTTCATGTCTCAGAGTGGCTACGATGAATACCAGGGTCACCAGTACTATGGCCAGAATGATCAGATAATCTCCAATCTTAACTACTGCCTTCTGAAAGTGGCTCTGTGTCCTTGCCAATTCTACCAGTTTGGCAGTGCGACCGAAGTAGGTATTCATTCCCGTAGCAAAGACCAGGGCAGTCATCTCTCCCTGACGAACTATTGATCCAGAGAAAGCAACCTCCGAGACCTTTTTTTCCACGGGCAGCGATTCTCCTGTCAGGGCGGATTCGTCTACCTGGAGGAAATCGCCCTCAATAAGCTTGAGGTCAGCGGGAACGATCTCACCCAAACGGATCCGGACTATATCCCCTGGGACAAGCCTGCTGGAGGGAAGGGCATTCCATTTTCCGTCTCTAAGAACCCTGGCCGAAGGTGCAAGCCTCTCCTTCAAAAGTTCAATGGCATTGTCGGCTTTGTGCTCCTGCCAGAAGCCAACCACACCGTTCATGAGGAGAAGCAAGAAGATAATGGCAAAGTCGTCCCAGCGATTCAATATTGCGGAAAGAATGGCTGCCGCCTCAATCATCCAGGGAATGGTCCCCCAGAAGTAGCCCAGAAATTTTATATATGGATTAACTTTTTTCTCTAAAATTTCATTTGGGCCGTACTGCTGGAGCCTTGCATTTGCCTCTGAGGCAGAGAGACCTCTTCCACTCGATGAGAGGCTATCTATCAAATCGGCGACAGATGTCTTCTTGGCTTTATCGGCGCCGATGATTGGGTCCATGGTCGTATCCTTCTCCACAAACATGTAGTTTTAGTTCCAGGTTATATTGAATACTTTTGGTAAGTTTCTGCAATGCATAATGTGGAATTTAAATCTGTGATGTCTTTCAATAGAATTAAATAGTTTTAACTATAATAATGATATTAAGAGGAGTGAAAAATGTTTGAAAAATTATCAGGTAGTTCGGGAAATGTCGTTGGATACAAAGCAATTGGAACAATTACTGCGTCTGATTACCTAAAGATGGAGCCTGATGTCAAAGCTCTGGTTGAAAAAGAAGGAAACATACGTTTGTTAATCGACCTGAGCGAATTTAAGTGGGAGAAAATGGAGGCCTGGCTGCAAGATCTGAAATTTGGATCAGAATTTCGTCATGAGATTCAAAAAATAGCAATAGTAGGTGATAAGACCTGGGAGAAATGGATGACATATTTAGCGAGGCCCTTCTACGCCCGCGACGCCAAATTCTTCCACATTGCAGATATCGACAAGGCCTGGGCCTGGCTTCGCGAGTGATTGTTCTATGAAATTGAATGTTGGATTTGTAGGTTTTGATGGGACAGAGAGCAAGAGGGCTATTCCTGCCATCCACCAAGTCAAGGAAGCGCAAGGAATTGACGGCGATATGAATGTGCTGCTTAGAAGCCCTCATGCCAGGGCCAAAGCCATGCTTCGCAAGTTCACGAGGATGTGCGATGTAAGAGCCTTCTTGACGGATGAAAGGGACAGAGCTGCCTGGGAGGTGGTTGGGGCCAAAATAGAAGGCAACTATGGCGATTTCTTTGAGGAATCGGATGCGGTCATCATTGGAACCCCGGAGGGGCAGGAGTTGCCTTATGTCGAGGCCGGCATAGCTCACGATTGCAGCATGGTGCTCATGGGAGGAGCCCAGAGAGGCGATATACTTAATGGTTTGGCTGAGAAGAACATCGAGATAGCGGATAAAATTAAGGAAGATCTGGGAAGAGAGTTCTTCTTCGGACTGGAGAACTACGATCGATTTCTCAAGGCTGCTCCCAGGTTGATCCAATGCACCAGCTGTAACACAACCTCCCTATGCAGAGCTGTACTGGCCGCGAGGCCACTTGGACTTCGGGCCGTCTTGGGCAACCTGGATCGCAGAAGCGGGGATCCGCAAAACATTGTCAAGATGTCTCCCAATGCAATTGAGTTCGGACGTGGCGTGGGCCATCAGGGAAAAGATGCGGCAACTGTTTTCAAGGACGTGAAGTTCTCGATCAGGGCCAGTAAGGTTCCCATTACCATGCCGCATGTGCATCAATTAAATTTTATCTTCGAGGGTGAGCAAGAGCCAGAGATGCTGCTTAAGCAGCTTGCCAAGACCAGGCGCGTTGTGATAATTCCTTATGATGATGCTGGAAGGAAGCACGAGTGGACTGGCGAGATTCTGGAGGCCTTTTCATCCGGCTTTGAAAGGCCTTTAAGCCCCGAGATCTTTGAGCTGCTCTTCTCCGATGCAATAATTCCCTTTGAGCTGGGCGATTTCACCATCATGCAGACAGTCATGCTTGTCGAGCAGATGTCCGTGCCTGTGCCAAATTACGCAGAAGCATACCTCCTGTTTTGCGGATTTTCAGGAGAAAGAGTCCATAGTTCAGTTGACAAGGCGTTGGGTGTAGTACACGGTGTATGGCCGGATGGACTGGCCTGACCCAATTCAAATATCACCAAAATCAAGATGTTGATCTAGTATTCCGATAGTTTGGTCTGCGCTGCCATGCACTTCTCACCTGGAATTTCAACAGGATAAAGTCCTGTCAGGCATCCCATGCAAAGGTGCTCCTTAGGGATTCCCACCGCGTTCACCAGACCCTGGTGGCTCACGTAGCCTAGGGAGTCGGCGTTAATCACAGCTTCCACGCCAGCCACTGTCTTGTAGGCGGCTATGAGTTCCTCGCGGCTGGCCATATCGATGCCTAAATAGCAGGGCGCCAGGATGGGCGGGCTGCCTATGCGCACATGCACCTTTTCGGCGCCAGCCTTGCGGACCATGTCCACAATCCTGCGGCTGGTTGTGCCGCGCACAATTGAATCGTCCACCAAGACCAGCTTATGACCCTCAATATTAGGCCGGATGGTATTCATCTTCAGGCGCACGGCGGTCTCACGCATGCTCTGATCGGGCATGATGAAGGTCCTGCCGATATAGCGGTTCTTCATCAGGCACTCCCGGTAGCTGATCCCCGAGCACTGGTGATAGCCTACGGCCAGAGTAATCCCTGAGTCCGGGATGGGTGTAACCGTGTCCGCATTAGCCGGATGCTCGCGTGCTAAATTGGCTCCGATGTTGACCCGCACATCGTAAATCAGGCGACCGTCCATGATGCTATCGGGCCTAGCAAAGTAAATGTACTCAAATATGCAGTGCGCCTGATGGGGCATGCGGGCCAGCTGATACGATTTCATCTCGCCGTGCCTGATAACGATCAGCTCACCGGGCATGACATCGCGAATGAGCTTTCCATTAAGAGTATCTATAGCGGCACTCTCGGAAGCCACCATAATGCCGGAATCGATCTCGCCGATGCAAAGCGGCTTGATGCCCAGAGGGTCTCGCACAGCGAGGACTGTGTCTCCCCAGAGAAAGACAAGTGAGTAGGAGCCTACGATCTTACGCATCAGGGCGCGCACAGCTTCTTGTAGATCATAGCGCAAGAGCTCTTTTACAAAAAGGTGAGCTATAACCTCGGTGTCCGATGTAGAATAGAATATGTCGCCCGACTGCTCCAGGTGCTCCCGGAGCTGGCAGGAATTCACCAGATTGCCGTTATGAGCTATGGCAATAGCTCCATCTTTGTATTTCACCAGCAAAGGCTGGCTATTTTCTATGCACGACCGGCCGGATGTAGGATATCGAACATGACCGATGCCCACCTGGCCGCGCAGCAGGGCGATCTGGGCATCATCAAATACTTCTGAGACAAGGCCCATGCCCCGATGGGTGCGTATGGCCTTGCCGTCGTGCACCGAGATGCCAGCCGCCTCCTGCCCCCGGTGCTGCAGGGCATAGAGGGCATAATAAATGGATTTAGCTACATTATTGCCCGTCTCATTGAAGGAAATCCCGACAACGCCGCAGGCATCGTGCAACTTTACGCCTCTAGTAATCCGCCTTTCTCATCCACTTGTGACTGCCCATGCGCAGTTTGGTTGAACTG
>JAQTXY010000048.1 GCA_028688535.1 Methanothrix sp.
AACAGCTGGGTCTGGTGGAGACGGTCTATCCGGGTGCGATACATAGCAGATTCGAGCATTCTCTGGGAACCATGTACATGGCCGGACGGATGGCCGAGCACCTGGCCCTCTCTGGAGAAGAGATACGAAAAGTGCGCCTCGCCGGGCTCTTGCACGACCTGGGGCACTCGGCGCTCTCTCATGCGGTGGAGGGCGTTCTTCGCCGAAACCCGGACATACAGCCCACCCTGTCCGGCAGGCGAGTCTCCAGACACGAAGAGTTCACCCGCCAGATCATAGCGGCTCATCCATTTGGAGAAGAGGCTCTGCAGCTCGCAGAGAGGGATTTTGGCAACGCTGATGAACTATTTCAAGAGATCGCGGATATCGCTTCAGGAAAAAAGCCCCCTCTCGGCCAGATCATTGTAGGCGATCTGGATGCAGACAGAATCGACTTTCTTTTGCGCGATTCACATCATTCGGGCGTTTCTTTAGGTCTCGTAGATACCGACCAGATACTGCAATCTCTGACCATCAGCAATGGTCGAATTGTGCTGGCGGGGGAAGGCGACTATCGGGCGGAGATGTCCCATACCGCAGCAGAGTCGATGCTAATTGCCCGGTCCCATCACTACAATGCACTCATCTACCATCCAATGGTTCAGTCCATTCGGGCCATGCTTCTGGCGGCTTTGGAGCGCGCCTTAAGCCGGATGGATGCCGATGAGGCCAAAAGCAGCATTGTCCTATTCTTTCAGGAGTATACGGACCCCGACCTTCTGGATTTCATCTGCCAGAGGGGGGATAACACATCTCACGATCTACTGGAGCGCATAAAATATGGCCGGGAATTGCCTCTGGCTGCCAGGTTTGATCACAGGTCTCTGTCGCCGGAGATCAGAATGGCCCTCTCTACGGTCTCGCGGCATGGACACATGAGAAAGCTCTTCGAGGACGCCCTTGGCAAGAAATATGGGGCACTGGTCGATGTCACCGTGGGCAGCGGAGTGCCCAGGTCAATGAGAACAGAGGCTAACGGATTTTTTTATGACGAGTCTGCTTTGGCTGCTGGCCTGGTAAAATCCTTGACCCGTCAGATTGCCATCTCCTTCTTCTCGGACGATCAGCCAGAGATATCCTTAGAGGAGGTAAAAAGCCAGGCGCAGCGGCTCTTATCATTTATTCGCTCCGAGAGCTACCTTCCTATCGATGGAATGCTGCTGCTATTTTATGCTCTGCATCAGATGCTTTCCGAGACCTACGGCCAGAAGATACTTGTTCCTAGAATCCGAAACATAACCTGGCTCTACAAAACTGTGGCCAGGATAAAGGATCTGGGGCCGGCCGGACTCTCCAGCCTTTTTGATTATTCTTTTCACTGCGACTATGGTTTTCCTTACAGCGAGAAGCTATTCGAAGACATTCAGATCCTGGTGGCAGGCGGCATGATCTATCAGGACGAGCGGCACTATGAGCAGAATGGACGATGGCGGCAGCGATACGAGTACATGCTCACTGCCGAAGGCATAAAATATGCGGAACAGGTGGCCGGCTCTTACAGCAAAGAAGCAGAGGCACTGGCCAATCATCTTCGCCTGGATAAGCACACTATTCCTTATGATGTGGTGAGTCTCTATCTTAAGAGATATACCGGATATGCAGGAAAAAAAGGGTAATATTATATTCGTCTGGCAGGCGGCCCGTACTTTTTTGCCTGCCATCCGAAAAAAGAGCTGATCCTAATTCATCTGGTGCTGCTTGAAGGGAGACTGCTCATAAGTCTCGACCGGAGTGGATGGGGTCCATGCATCATTTAAGAACTGATAGATGCTCTCGCCTGTCCAAGCTACCTTCTTATCCTTTCCAGCTGCACTGGCAGTATAAATAGGAGAGGAGGCTGCAGGTGAGGTGTAATTATCTTTCAGGAAATCATAAATGGCATAGTTGGAGCTGTTCAGGGTGGTGTTGTTGCGAGTCATGTTCCTCTGTACACCCGTGGCTTCGCTTGCCAGGGGAGCGACGAAGGTGCTCGGCGTCCAGCTATCATTGAGGAAGGCGGCCATAGATGGTGTAGTCAGCAGTGCTGATTCAGCCGGTGACGGCATAGCAGCAAGTTCATCCTTTAAAACTGTCGAAGGAAGGGCTATAACAGCAGGCAATAGCCCACCAAGAGCTACCAGAGCAAATAGCACAAGTATAATATGTCTCATGGGGTTTGCATTATCCCTCAGGTATCCATAAAGCTTTCCGTCGGTAAGGCCCGTCTCGGGCAATGAAATAAATGAAAATGGATAATATTTTTTAAGCGCCTGCCTTTTCATTTATATAGGATCTTCAGCTCGGTCGTGGTCGCCTCCGGGTGCTCTATCAGGTATGCGGCCACATCTTTGCAGTGCACCAGCCGGCAGTTGATGCAGCTCCAAAACCTCTTTCCCTTCTTGGTTCTCACATACTTGCCAAGCTCTTCATCCTTGCAGGGGTATAATGGGCAGAAGCAGTGCGTGCAGTCCTGATCAGTGAAATGATGGCATGGATAATACGGGCAATTCTCTTTTCCAGTAGCCTGCGCCGGCAGGTCGGCTACCTCCCGGATCAGGCAGGGGTCATCGGTCACCAGTCCATCAGCCCCCAGCCGGAGCAGCCAGCTCGCCTCTTCTTTGCTATTGACGGTCCAGGGAAAGACCGCGATTGCCCGCTGATGAGCTTCTTTGATGAGTCTGGCATTGACTCGCTTTGGAAAAATGGCCGTCGCTTTTGCCATAATGGCCAATTGAACGGGATTTATGGGAAGTGATGAGATGATGATACCCGTCTTCAGATCTGAAATGTCAGATAGCTCGAGCAGGCTGTTATGATAAAATGAGGTCACAATGCTTCTTTGGCTGGGTAGAGCTTCGGCCATCAGCCCTTCCAGTCCTTCTTCCTTCATTTCCACCACCAGACCAAGGCCAAGCTCCTCGGTCAGAATGATGGCCTCCTTTAGTGTTGCGATTCTCTGGGTCTCCAAAGGCCTGCCGGCTTTATCTTTTACATAGAGGGCTTTTAGCTCCTCCAGGCTGAGATCTTCAACCAGGCCGCTGCCATTGGTGGTCCTATCCACCCTTTCATCATGCATCAAGACCAGCTCGCCGTCGCGAGAAAGCCTTACATCCAGCTCGACATAGTCTGCTTTGCACAAAGCGGCAGCCCTGATGCTCTTCAGTGTATTCTCCGCGCCGCTGGCGGCAGCTCCCCGGTGACCTATAACTAAAGCCATCGACTCTTAAACGGCTGCAAAATATATCACTTTTTGCATAAAGCTGGCAAAGGATTATACTTGCGGAGAGACAAGGGTGGATTGAATGTTGGATAATCTTGAAAAGTTTTGCAACCTGTTAAGGGAGGCCGCAGAGATCAACATTGACCCCTTGCAGCGGGGCGGAATTCTGACGCCAGAGGCACGGGCTGCTTTACAGGAATGGGGAGATGGCTATTCGGTCTGCGACTTTTGTGCCGGAAGGCTGGATCGCATCAAGACTCCACCGGTCGAGGAGTTCGTGCATGAGGTTCTTCCTGAATTTCTGGGCACGGATGAGGTGCGCGTCACCCACGGGGCACGTGAGGGAAAGTTTGCGGCCATGCATGCCCTTTGTGAGAAGGGCGACTGGGTAGTAATGGACGGCAATGCCCATTACACAACAGTCCTGGCAGCAGAGAGGGCGGGCCTCAGAATAGAATATGTGCCCTCCAGCAAAGAACCTGATTATGCAATTTCCGCGGAAGGATTTACAGAGGCTATTGAGCGGGCTTATGAGCAGAAAGGAAATGTGAGTCTGGCAGTACTGACCTATCCGGACGGAAATTATGGAAACCTTCCGGATGCAAGGGCCATTGCAGACGCCTGTCACGACTATAACGTGCCCTTGCTTCTCAACGGGGCTTACTCCATCGGCCGGATGCCGGTGAATGGACGCGAGCTGGGGGCGGACATAATTGTAGGAAGCGGTCATAAGTCCATGGCAGCCTCGGGGCCTGTGGGCGTTCTGGGGGCCTCTGAGGAGTATGCTAAGCCCATTTTTCGCATCTCTTCCACCAAGAAGAATAAAGAAGTTGAGCTTTTGGGATGCACCGTGCGCGGCGCTCCCCTTTTGACGCTGATGGCGTCTTTTCCGGCAGTTGTAGAGCGCGTGCGCCGCTGGCAAGAGGAGGTGGATAAAGCCCGCTGGTTCTCGGCAGAGATGGAGAAGCTGGGCATGATCCAGCAGGGGGAGCGACCCCATAACCATGACCTCATGTTCTTCTTAGCGGAAAACCTCTATGAGATCTCCCAGAGGGCAAAGAAGGGACGCTATTTCCTCTACCGGGACCTCAAGGAGCGCGGCATCTGCGGCATCAAGCCGGGCCTCACCCGCCAGTTCAAGCTCTCTACCTTCGGCCTTGGAAGGGTGGAGCTGGAGAAGGTCTTACAGGCATTTGCCGAGATTATCGAATCCTACAGGCCGACATGAATAGAAGAGAAATATGTAAGATATAGCAGCAGCTTTATTATTGTAGGACAAAAGAGTAGACTGATATGGAGGGATAGATTACGAATTGCGTTATGCAAAACTTCTCCTTAAGCCTTGTCATCTTGGCACTGATTTGCACCTTAATGGTGCCTGTCTGCGCCGGAGCAAATGAAACTTCTACAGATTGGTTCGTGAAGGGTCTCGATCTTTATAACCAGGATAAAATCGAAGAATCACTGCAGGCTTATAATAGGGCTCTCGAACTGGACCCAAATGACTACGAGGCCTGGAACAATAAAGGAATTGACGAGGGTCTTTTGGGAAAGTATGACGATGCATTGGTGTCTTTTGGGAATGCAGTGGCCATCAATGAGTCTTATGCCGAGGCCTGGTACAATATGGGAGTGATTTACGATTTTAAGGAATATTACGGATCTGCCGTCCAGGCATACAAGAGAGCCACCCAGATCAATCCCTCCTATCAAAAGGCCCTGGTGAGGAGAAATGCAGACACTGATGTCGTAATGGCCCGTTCTCTCTCCTGCGCCTGTAGTGATCCGATAATCTTGGTCTAGAAATAATTTTTTACAGGCCGCTCATTCCTATCGGTATCTGGCTGATATCTCCTACTCCGGTCAAGATTCTGTCCGCATCCTCGCGCACATCATGGTACTTCGATTTTTCCGATGATGCCGGCGGCAGGATTTCTTTCACCTTTTGCATGGTGGCATTTGTCTCCGGGCTGGAAGCTGAGGCCACGCTTGGAGTGACTTCTCGCGCAGGAGTGTAGCTGGATATATCGGGATTAATGGGCATGGCTTCAAAATCAGATTTCAATGAGACTTTTCCATTGCTTACCTGCAAAATGCTCCCTTTGATCAATCCGCTGGTTTCATCATAGGTGCCCTTCAGCTGGCCGGAAAACTGTACTGCGTTCTTGAGGAAGGTCATGACCAGGTCGATCCTATCCTCTTGCACAGAACCGACGACAATCCCGTTCCAGGCCTGACCGCTATTCGGTTCGTACTTGGCCTGTCCATAAAGGTCACTTCCTTCCTGGTTGAGGACCATGATCACGGGGTCCTTCTCAATTCCTGTAACAGACCAGATGAAGCTCAGGTTAGGCTCGTAGCTGGCTATGCTTTCGTTGAAGAAAGCGGTTTCATTGCTCGAATCATTTAATAGCTGCCCTGCAGACGGGCAGACAGTAATGATGATTATAAGCAGTAAGAAAATTATCACGGGTTTCTTCATCAATCATGTCTCCAATTCTTTCGCCATCATTTATAACTTTCAACGATATGCTATTCGTCATTTGACTATAAAAACTCTCGGACCACTCCAATTAAACCATTTGAATTTAAATGGCCTTCTTTAGAAATGGTCGAGTAATGACCAGTTGGAACGAAATAGACCTAAGAATCGATACCAAATTCTAACATGGATCTAAAATCTATAAATCTATTTTTTTAGTTATGGTGCAATCAAAAATTAGTGATTCGCTAGGAGCTGTAGGAAATGCAGGTTATCGCCCCTGAAAATGGTACTAATTGAGCTAATCCATTTCTAATTCTAAGTTGGATGTGCGTGCCATTTATTCTCGATTTAAGCATATAGTTATTAATAAAAAATAAAATTTTTATTTGGACAATGATTGATCTCGCTTATGTATTGTTGCTTAATGATAATAATCCGTTTTTCGTGATTATGATATGCATGTTTCTCCAATGGCAATTGCAGCCTTCTCTTCTTCTTCGGTTAGCTGCTTCCACCATAACAAAGTCGCACTTGAATTTTTTTTCCGCTCTTCTTTTAACCATTCTATTGGTGATTTGTGAATCACAGAGTTGGCAAAGCTAATCCCATTAAGTGGGGATTTGTACCCAATAGCAATAAAGTAAGTTCTCTTATCCATACATATTATACCTTCGCTTATGATATTTAAGGATAATTCAAAATGTTTAAAAATAATTATATAGTTAAACGGCGGTGGCACACCCGCGCAGCAAGCCGCAAGGTATTCATTTTAAAATAAATACTAGAATTTGAGGTAGAGTGTAGAAATATAGGGTTATGCGGCCGTGGAAGCAAAAATAATTGAGCAAAAGGATAAAAGAAATCGCGCGCCGAAATTCCCGGCGCATGAAATCGCTCTGATTTAACTTCCGTTCATTTAGATGGGTATCCCGCTGATGTCTCCGACCCCGGTCTGGACTTTATCTGCGTACTGGTGAATGTCAACGAACCTTGATTTAGAATTGTCCGTTACAATGATTTTCCCTGTCATTGAAGAAGTAATCTTTGAGTAGTAATCAAAGGTTCCGGCCTGTGAGAAAGTATATTGATATTGCCCCCCTGGTGCAATAATTCCGGAATCAAACGCAGCATTTGTGGCCGCAACTTCTTGGTCCTTTGAACCACGATTTATCCATGTGACCGTTGTTCCTAATCCAATAGTGATAGGATTTGGCAGGAAGGATGATTCCGTTATTTCGATAGAATTCAGGATTTCAGGGGCAGGAGTTGTGCTTGCAGTCTGCTGTGTAGCAGGAGTTGTTGTCTCAACCTTGGGCTCCTCGATGATAGCAGGGGAGTAACTGGAGACCTCCGGGCTGACCCACAAGGCGCTGAAGTTGCCGCTGCCGATCTTCTTTCCTCCGCTGATCTGGGTAAAGCTGCCTGCGATGGTATCATCGGCATATATTCCGGTCATCTTAGTGGTGACAAGTTCTTTGTCCTTCTGAGCGGTCAATGTCAGAGTTACCTCATTTTCTGTGATGGAACCAAGGACGTCCGCATTCCAGGCCTTTCCACCTTCCGGCTCGTACTTGGCTTGGCCGTACAGCTCGCTTCCTTCCTGATTTAGGACCATGGTAATGGGGTCAATCTCAATGCCTGTAAAAGACCAGATGTAGTTGAGATTGGGCCCTGCGGCAGTAATTGTGGCATTGACATCGGCCGTGTCGTTCGACGGTATAATCTCATTTGTCGAGCCGGTCTCAGAAATGCTCGTATTGTTGTCGGTCTGGCCCAAAGATAGGCCGGTGAAGAGGGATACAAGCAGTAGTGATAGAATTATGCTTCTTTTAATCAATAATATGCCTCCGATATATTTCAACATTTCAGCGATAGGCTTTTCGTCATTTGCCTACAACGCCATCCAGTCTTACCTTCTCCTTTATAAGCTTTTCATATGTACCATCAATTAATAAACACATAGTTCAATAGAAGGTCTGGTGGATTTGCTTTGAATAGTGGTCGACTTCTTGTCAAGGTTAACCGAATCTGCGCCTGGATGCTTCTTATCTTCATGATCATCTTCCTGGTCTCAGGATATGCCTGGTGGAACAGGACATTGCTTCCTTTGAAGGATGCCATATATATGCACACCAATCTGGATCTCTTCCTGGTCTTTTTCTTCCTGATGCATGTGCTTATCAGCATCAGATTTACATTGGCGCGCTGGAGGGTGGGCCATGCTCAGATGGTTAATTTGCTGCTTATCGCGATCGGTATTCTCTCTTTCTGGGCCATCCTTAGCATTCGGTGAAATATCCTGCCAACTCTGTCCAGTCCCTAAATCGGGACTGCACAGGCATAAAGGACGAGAGAAAGCTTAATTTAGGAGAATTCCGAAAACCTGATTAAATCGAAATATTTAAATATTATTAATATTATAAAGTAAAGTATGAGGAACCTCACCGATTTTGTCATTTTGCAGGAATACGAATGCTAACTTTCGATGTATCTGTAAATATGGTTTATTCTAGCACCCCCTCACCACACCTTCAGATCTATCCCCTCGATCCTCACCATCGCCCCTTCGGAGTGCACCACCACTCCCGAGTGCACCTTTTGCATCACAGAGTAGCTCGGGCAGAAATCGCACCATCTCTACCACCTCCGGCCTCTTGCCCCGGCTCACCACGCCCTCGAAAGCCACCATCATGCACAGGCCGACGTCCTCTGGTGCAGGCAGGCCCTGTAGCAGATGCACCGACTCCACCAGGTGCACCGTGACGATTCCCTGCTTATTCTTGAGCACCCTGGCAAAATGTGTGATTGGGCAGCCCAAAGGCCGGTAGCGGAAGATCTCTCCCTCTAACAGATGCGTCTCGGGATTGAAGGGATGCAGATCCTCCCGGCAGGATGGCTACGCCCGGCAATGGCGCTAAGGCGAAATCAGCTCGCATGCCGTCCAAGACCCCGATGAGAGATCGCTTATTTGCCCCGCGTCAATTCGCACAAGATTCGATTGCTATCCAGTCAGGCTTTTAAGGGCCGTCTTCTGTACCTGCCCAATTCAACAATTATAATAGAATTTAGGCTTGGGCATAAGTGGTGATCTCTTCGCTTGCAATTATTCGGGCTGCATATGCCAGGGCCGCCAAGACATCTTCTTTTTGCAGGTCATATTCTTTGACGATCTCTTCGATTTCCATGCCGCCTGCAAGTGAGCCGATAATTATCTCCAAAGGAACCAGAGTGCCCTTTATTATCGGTTTTCCATGCCGAACTGCCGAATCGATTACAATTCTGTCTTCGTACATTTCATGCCCTCATATCAGTTATATTTGCAGCCTTCTCAGCATAAATCCTTTTGAGGGGCATACGAAGATCAGGCTTACCATATTCTTTTTGCCTCAAGAGGATCAATCTTCGAGTTCTCCACGCAGCCTTTCAATTTCCACTTGAACTCGGCTGCTCCGATTAGCGGCTTGACTATCACTTTTCCGTTCTTGGGCCTAACTTCCACTTCATCGCTCTCTTTTGAAAAGGACTCACGGGCGCCGGGCGGACGCGCGTGCGTGGGCGCGGGCAAGCGGGCCCGGGAGCTGCGGAGCTGGTTGCTTGAAGCTTCAAAAATGAATAGATGTGATGAAGGACATGGTCTGTAAGCCAGTTTCCATGAAGAATCAGGCTTTCCATATCTTCTTAACCTCAAGAGGATCTATCTTCGGGATCTCCACGCAGCCTTTCAATTCTCGCTTGAACTCGGCATTTGCGATAAGC
>JAQTXY010000049.1 GCA_028688535.1 Methanothrix sp.
CCAGCCAGCCCAGGAAGCCTTTGATCTCCTGCTGTTTCTGCTTGTTCATCTCCAGCATTCTCTCCGCCAGGAAGGCCAGGAGGTCATGCACCACATCCGATCTTTCCTGATCGGCGATGAAGTTGCCAGCTTCGTCTTTGGGCAGGCAGGCGTCTACCTGAGCCAGGATCTCGGCCTGCTTGCCATCGACGTAGAGCTGCTCCAGCTCTGCCCCCAGGCGGAAGCGCTCGGGCGCGGGGGTGGTGAAGGAGATGCGGCGGATTGGAAATGAAGCGATATCAGTTCCTTTCAATTGAGCGAAAGCCTGTCCTTGATCTCTTGTTCTCCGTATTCGTTCCCAATTCATCAGCTTACTATTTAGAACAACACATAAAAAATGAGTCGACAATCTTCATAAAAATCCTGAAGACAACGATCATCAGACCATCAACGAGATATTCAACTCTGATCCTTCCAATTTTTAAGCGATAGGCAGGCGGCTTTTGTTTGCCGGCCACTTTGTATATGTTCATTCCCGAACGTGATCTATGTGGATCTATCTTGAGCTGCTCAATGTTATCATTGATCTTTTGTGCCTGGGATTTGTCCATTTTTTCCAGCTCATTCTTAGCTAGAGAGAGCATCTTCAGGGAGAGCAGCACGGCAATCAACACCATTTCCTAGGTTTAATCACTGGCGCGGGGGATCTCTTTAATCTTTGCCATCATGGGCTTTTTGTAGATCTTGTCCTCCTTCATTTCGCTGCCCGTGTTCTCAGCTATCAACTTCCATGTCTGAGTGCAAACGCTATCCTCTGTAGCGCCGTGGCGTTAGCCAGCACCACTGTCAAGGCTATCACTGCCACCATCCACTGGGTGTTGAACAGCCCCAGAAACATTCCCGCATAAAGCAGCATGAGCCTCTCAAACCGCTCCAGCAGTCCTCCCATCTTCTTCAGCTCCGCCTCTCCTTTGACAATGCCTCGATGATCGGCATAGGCCCGTACAAAGGTGGTCATGAGCGATCCGAAGAAGAGCAGCATAAACCAGACCTCATAAGCCAGCCCCAGAAACTCGCCTCTTCCCAGATAGAAGAGCAGCCCCAGATAGAGCAACAGTTCTACGTACCTGTCCACCACTCCGTCCAGGAAGGCGCCCTTGGCAGTGGACTGGTGAGTAACCCGGGCTACCGTCCCATCCACGATGTCGAGAAAGGCGGAGAGGGAGAAGAGCACCAGGCCCAGGCCCAGCCGCCCGTTTGCCAGAGCGGCCATTCCACCCAGCGCCGGCACGATGGAGAGCAGCGTCCAGGCATTGGGGGAAAGGCCGAGAGCGGCCAGCCCGCCTGCTAGCCGGTCCGTCTGCTCAGACTTGAATTTAGCTTTGAGCATTTTTCATCGTCTCTCAATTAAAGGCTGGCGAGGAATTTCTCAATTCTATCCAGCGCCTCAATCAGCTCCTCACGGGATGTAGCATAGCTGCAGCGCAGCAATCCTTCCCCGCTCGGCCCGAAGACGCTGCCCGGCACCACTGCCACCTTCTGCTCTTTGAGGAGCCTTTCAGCGAACTCCTCTGAGGACAGCCCCCAGGCTTTCACAGATGGGAAGGCGTAAAAGGCTCCCCTGGGCTCGAAGCAGTCCAGGCCGATGCGGTTTAGGCCGGAGACGAACATGCGCCGGCGCAGGTTATACTCGTGCTTCATGTGTAGCATCTCCTCATCGCCCTTCTGCATGGCCTCTAAAGCCGCTACCTGAGCCATGGTAGGCGCACTGAGCATGGTGTACTGGTGCACCTTGGTCATGGCCCCTACCAGTGCCGGATCGCCCATCGCATAGCCTATGCGCCAGCCGGTCATGGCATGCGACTTGGATAGGCCGTTGAGGATAATCGTCCTATCCTGCATGCCCTCCAGCTGGGCGAAGCTGGCATGGCTGCCTGTATAGGTGAGCTTGGCATAAACCTCATCTGATATGACCAGAAGATCGTTCTCGACAACCACATCTGCCAGATCCTCCAGATCGGAGCGGGTCATTATCGCACCGGTGGGATTGTTGGGGTAGCTGAGCAGCAGGGCGCGGGTCTTGTCCGTAACTGCCGCGGCTACCTCCTCCGGTTGCAGCCGAAACTCGTCCTCCAGGCGAGTGGGAACTGTTCTTGCTACTCCTCCTGCCAGAAGAATGTCCGGGGTGTAGGCCACATAGCATGGCTCGGGAACAATGACCTCGTCGCCGGGGTTTAGGGTAGCGCGAAAAGCCAAATCTACTGCTTCGCTAACCCCGGTGGTGATGAGTATCTGCTCGGCTGGGTCATAGGTCAGGCCTAGGTCGCAGCGCACCGACTCGCTGATAACCTCCCTTAGCTCAGGTATGCCTTTGTTGGAGGTGTAGTGTGTGTTGCCCGACTCAAGCGAATAGATGCAGGCCTCACGCACATGCCAGGGCGTGACGAAGTCCGGCTCACCCACACCCAGGGATATTGCCCCTTCCATCTCGCTCACCAGATCGAAGAACTTTCTTATGCCTGATGGAGGCATGCCTTTGACAGTCTGATTTAAATGCTGCTGGGCATTCCAAACGGGGATGGTTACATTTTTCAGGCTCTGCTTCATGGAGTAATCACCAATCTCTGGGGCTTTTGCTTTTCGGTGAGAATGACGCCGTGCTCTTTGTAGCTCCGGAGGATGAAGTGAGTGCAGGTTGATTGAACGCCTTCCAGGGGCGCGATCTTCTCCGCCACGAAGTAGGCGATGTCTTTCATGGACTTGCCTCGCACAGTTACGGATAGGTCATGATCACCTGAGATAAGTCGCACCGACTCTACCTCTGAGAAGTTGGCGATTCTCTCCGCCACTGCGTCGTAGCCTGTCTTTCGTTGCAGCGCTACCTTCAGCTCCAAAACGGCGAAGACAAAACTCTGATCGAGCTTCTCCCAGTTGATCAAAGTGATGTACTTTCTTATGACGCCTGCGTTTTCCAGATCCCGGATCTCTTTAGCTACATCAGCCTCAGGTCTGCCCAGCAGTGCCGCGATCTCGGAAGTGGTTGCCTTGGCGTTTTCGGAAAGAATCTCCAAAATCTCGTTCATGAAATTCTGTATTTACCCCCTCCATCCAATTATAGGCTTTGCGCTTACTAGAGTAGTAAGGATAATCATATACAATCGAAAGTTATTAATACTCTTATTACAACTGTATTAATATGAAACAGATGAGATGCCCCAAATGCCATTATGGATGGGAGACGAGAGTAAATAAACCAAAGGCCTGCCCTAGATGCAAAACCAGGTTGGATATGAAGAAGATGAAGAAGGCCTGAACTAATGATTCAGGCCCAAATCCCTATTGTCCATTGCGTGGATCTCTGTAATAAAACAACCAAAGACTCTGATTATTTAAGAAAATAGAAAAGCCCCGAGCGTGATTCGAACACGCGACCTATTGATTACAAGTCAATCGCTCTGGACCAGCTGAGCTACCGAGGCGACAATGGTCCGATCATTTTCCATCTTTACTTAAAGGCTTTGCCCTTGTCAGCTCCTTCATATGCCTGACCTTTTCCAGGCCGCGCAGCAGAGAATAATTAGTGCCGGGATGCCGGCAGTCAAAGTCGCATAAGAGCCTCTTTGCCTCGCTGCGCAGAGCAGTGGTATCTGGCATCTCGTCGGCATCATCAAATCCCAGATGGCGTCCCTGGGCATAAAGCTGCACCTCTTTTTCGGGAATACGCCGCAGCGGCTTTATCCAGGCGACGGTTTGCTCTTCTCTCCGAGATGTCTCAGATATTACTGCGTCTGTGTCGCCCTGCAATAAGCTCATGAAGATATCTCGCGCCTCATCATCCAGGGTCTCGCCGGTAGCAAGAATTGCGGCTTGATTTTCCTCTGCAGCCACAAGAAGCAGTCCTCTCTTTCGGGCTGACCGGACAATGTGTGGCGTCTCCTGATACTGCAAAAGCGGCAGGCTCACTACAGTATAGGCAATATCCAGTTGCTCTGCCACATCTGCGGCCTGCTCAGCGGTGGGCCATGTCTTCTTCCCATCATCGATGATAACCGCTAATAGCTCAATGTTTTTTCGGGCAATGAAGAGATTCTTGAGAACAAATGCGAGCGCCGCGCTCTTTCTCCCTCCATCCAGGCCCACAGCTATGCGCGAGCCGGGGCCGAAGAGGCCAGTCTTGCGCAGCTCCTCCCTGATCTTGCGGTGTACATCCGCTTCGAAATGCTCACGGCAGAGATGCATTCCCGAGTATCTTTGATAGATAATGGCTGCACAATTGCATTTGTCGCACGGGGTCACTTCAACTCACATCTTTCTTAGACAATCTTGAATCGTAGCAATGCCGCCACGCCTCCCAGCGAACGCAGTCGATCTCCCGGCTCAAATTCAGAGCTGAAGATCACCACCTTCCCCCGAGCATCGGCTACTTCGCGCATGATCTCATCCACCTTTCCCCGACGGGCCAGCTCATCCAATACCAGCAGCTTTTCGATCGCACCGTAGTTCCGGGCGGTCTCCACCTCTTTTATGCCGTAGGCGGCTTTGCCGTCCGTGGCGATCTCCCGGAAGAGATCTTCAATGAGCAATGCTTCGCGGGCTATGCGGCTGGCTTCTAGAACGCTCTTTACCGATCCGCGGCGCAAAACCTCCTGAAATCCCGATCTTCCGATGGATGAGGTATCGTCCATGGCAATTCTCTTGGCCAAATCGGGAAGGCTGGAGTCGATAACCTTCTTTAAATCCTCTTTGGTAAACCCTGGCCCCGCCAGGATTACCTCTGCGCCATCCTTTGCCGTCGTATCAATCGCTCGCGCCACATCCCGCAAGAAGCCGCCGCGCGTATCTTCGCCGCTGCCCTTGCCGCTTCCCTGGCGCAGCTCCGCCGCCGTCTGCACCCCGAACTGGCGCAAAACACCGATGGTGGCCTCACCCTCCTCTATCAGCGCAATAACCACTTTCGGTCTCTGCGACTCGGCTACCGCCTCATCTATGCGCGCCAGAAGGTCCGGCCGCCAGTGATACTTGAGGATGGACAGCTGCGTTCCCACCTCGATATTCAGAGTATGATATGCTCCCACATCCATGCCAGACTTGATAATACCGTGCAGCCGCAGCCAATTGGAGTACATATGAAACTCTATATCCTCAACCTTGACCCCCAGGCGCACCGTCTTCCTCTCCATCTTCTCAGGGCGCGCCTTGTCGGCGATGGCTGGAACCTTCCGGTGAGTGAGGGCAAATACCAGATCGCCTCTTGCAATCAGGTGCTGTAGATGCCAGAGGTCATCTAATGACTCCGGAAGGAGGGCAATTTCCCCTTCGTCGCCTCGCAGATTCTTCTTCAGGATGCGCATGAAATCTACCTTCTAATCAAAAGGCTTAAATCATTGTGTATCGAGGGAGGGTGTCGAGCCGCCATAACTCAGTTGGTAGAGTGTCTGGCTGTTAATTGCAAAGAAAGCAGTAACCAGAATGTCACAGGTTCGAGCCCTGTTGGCGGCGCATTCTTTTTGGGCCTGTAGCTCAGTCCGGTTAGAGCGCTCGGCTCATAACCGAGTGGTCGCCGGTTCAAATCCGGCCAGGCCCATGCGGCCAAATTTTACGGATCTGCGGTTGACAAAACCTCATAGCGCAGCCATACAACATCGCCTTTTAGCTGCTCTATCTGCATGAGCTTAAGAGAGATCACATTTTTCTGGCTATCCGGCTGATCCACAGCAGCAGCCAGGCCGGGAGCAACGAAGATGCCACCCTGCTTTTCGCCGCCGACGAGGCTGGGATAGATGAGCAGGCTCATCTCGGCCACCAGGCCCTGGCGAAGAAGAAGACCGTGCAGGGTGCCTCCTGCATCCACGCGCACCACCTTAACGCCGTAGCGAGAGTTCATCTCCTGCAAAGCAGCCCGCAGGTCAACGTGATCCTCTCCAGCGATGATGCAGTCGATGTGCCTCTCTTTGAGATAATGCAGATACTCCTGGGGTGTGGACTGGGAGCACAGAGCCACAAAGCCGCGCCAGTAGGGCAGGCTTCGCAGATAATGCCAGGTGCGTATCCGTCCCCGGCTGTCGGGCACAGCAAGCAGGGGACGCCGATCGTTGGGATCAATCGAGGGCGGTAGAAGGGCGCTCTCATCCTCAGGAGGAGCTTCGCTCGCGGCCTTTAGAAATGTGTCCGATCCGGCAAGTGTTGCATCCTCCTTCCAGGTAGCGACCAGCTCATAGTATTGGTATAGATCTATAGGAAAGCCGTCTATTCTACCATCCAGGCTGACGGCGTTATGCAGAATTACTCTGGGTAGCATGAATCCTCCTCAGTTGCTCTTTGATTTGATCTTTTCTTCAATTTTTTCCCTCCATGCAAAAGAGCCGCCTTCGCCAATCGAAGGACCTCTCTCCCAAAATGACCAGCACGGCGGAAAGGGCAATCTTTCTTTCTGCGGAGAGAGAGGAGAAGGGCACGAGCAGCAAGCATCCGTAAAAGGTGAAGGATGCAGCGACCAGAGCCATGCAGAGCCATCTCTTCAGGGGAAAGATCTTTTGCATTATTAAGCGGAAATAACTGTATTGTAAAGAAGATGGCGATTACCAGGCCAATGCCATTCTCCCTGCCCTTTCCCCAGGGGCGGAGCCGCTGGTGCAGGATGGCGTTCTGCAGATAAATGCTCGCCTGCACCAGTTGGGCGAGAGGAAACAATCAAATAGATCTGCGAAGACATTATAGGTATCATGAAGCTGAAAGTCAAGATCGCCGGCTCAAGAGTGCATGATGTAGGATATCGCGTATTCCTGCTGAAACATGCCATGAACCTGGGCCTGCCGGGGCTCTCTACCTACAACTGGGAAGAGAACGACCAACAAGAGGTCATTTCTCTCGTGGAAGGAGATGAAGCCAGAATCACGGCATTCTTGCAGACGGTTGAGAAGAATAAACCGGAGCAGGCCGAGATTTCTAAAGTGACTTTTGAGGATTATGGCGGAGAGGTAGGCCGAACCAGTGAAGTTGCCATGCTTTGCTCTTTCGTCCAACTGGATAAGGTGATCCCGCTTCTTCTGGATATGAGGGATGATCTTAAAGCGGTGCGAAAAACCACAGACGCAACGCTAAGCGAAATTAAAGGAATGAGAGAAGACATCCAGCCGGGATATGCGATGCAATTTCGGCAAATGCAGGCGGATGTCCAAGTCATAAAGGATCGACTTGGAATAGTCTGAAGCTATTGAAAAATGGTGCACAGCGCTGTTCTGAAGCTAAGGCCACGTTTTTTATGCGATAATAATGGCATTTTTAGTTCACCTGCCTGACTATGGAGCTTGAGGGCCTCAGCCTCTGCCCCGCACTTGCAGTCAAGGCGTCTCCATGAGTACATCTTCACCGGTAATTTTTTCTCAGAATCGACCGTAGATCTTATGCGCCTGCTCAATAGTCGTGATCTCCAGGATCTTAACCATATAATAGATGTTTCCCCTTAATTTTATCTGATAAATGGATTTAGCTCATAGCCCCGGCGGCTTCTTGCCAGGCCAAGATCTTCTTGGGGCTGATGCCTGTCATCTTCGCCAGGCTGCCTGCCTTGGCCTGGGCCAAATCTGTAGCAGTTTTAATGCCTGCCAGAGCCAGCTTCTCCAGGGTCTTGGGGCCTATTCCCGGCACATCCACCAGGCCGTTGCCATTTGCCTGAGCTTCTGTCGTTGCCTTTTTCTTGGTTGTTGCCGCTTTCCTGGTCTTCGTCTTGCTTTCTTCTGCAGTCTTGGCAGGGTCCGCCTTTTCCTGAGCCTTCTTGGCCTGCCACTCCAGGAAGTTGCAGTGCGGACATCCCAGATCCCAGGGCCTCTTGCCCTTGTTGATAATACGGATGTGCAGCATGCCATGCTCCTCACACTGCTTGTCGGTTACGACTACTGTTCCGAACCTGGGTAGAGGCAGAGTAAACCGGCATTCCGGATATCCTGAGCAGCCGATGAAACGAGTGCCACGATGGCCGCGCCTGATTATGAGGTCGGATTTGCACTTTTGACAGGTTCCCACAATCTTGTCAGTGCGCAGGCCATCTTTGAGCGACTGGCCGATTCCCTCCTGGTTAGTGGTCAGCTCATCGAAGACCGAGGTAAGCATGACCCGTGATTTCTCGAGTACCTCATCCTCCTTGATATTGCGCTCGGAGATGAGGTTCATATCGTTCTCCAGAGTCTGGGTCATCTCCGGCTTGGTGATGGTGGGAGCATACTTCTCCAGCGTATCCACCACGGCATAAGCAGTATTAGTGGGACGCATGGGATTGCCCTGCACATAAGCGCGGGCATAGAGTTTGCTGATAATATCGTGCCTGGTGGACTTGGTTCCCAGCCCCAGTTCATCCATGAGCTTGATGAGCTTGCCCTGGCCGAAGCGAGCCGGAGGCTGCGTCTCTTTAGCTTCGACGCTGTGGCCCAGCACCCTCAGCCGCTCGCCTTCCTTAAGCTCCGGCAGGATATGCTCCTCGGCCTTGCTGTAAGGATAATAGTATCTCCAGCCCGGCTGCACCAGGCGTGCTCCATTGGCTCGGAAGGGCTCGGGTCCAATATCCACCTTGAGACTGGTGGCATCCCAAACGCATGGCTCGGCCAGGGTGGCAAAGAAGCGGCGCACTACCAGCTCATAAATGCGCCATTGATCCTCCTTGAGCTCGCCTTTCTCCACAGGAGCAGTGGGGTAGATGGGCGGATGGTCGGTTGTGGACCTTTTGCCGCGCGTGGGCACCATCTTTCCTTTGAGCAGCCGCTGTGCTTCGCCGGAGAAAGCGCTGTTTAAGAAAAGCCGGGTTAGAGCCACCAGATCAATGGATGGCGGATAAACAGTATTGTCCGTTCTGGGATAGGAGATGAAACCATTGACGTAGAGCCATTCGGCTAAACGCATGGCATTGGCGGCAGAAAAGCCTATACCGCTGGCGGCAGAGATGAAGCTAGTGGTGTCAAAGGGAGCCGGCGGCTTATCAATACGTGGCTTTGTCTCGATAGACCTGATTATGCCCACCGGGCCGAGGCGAGCTATTATCTCGTCAACCTCAGCTTTCTCCCAGATGCGCCCCTTGGCATGCTGCACACGAAGCTCTTTCTCCAGATCCGCATAGATCTCCCAGTAGGCCTTGGGAACAAATGACAAAATCTCTCGCTCTCTATCTACGATGAGGGCCAGGGTGGGCGATTGAACTCGGCCTACGGAAAGAAACTCTTTGCCAAGCCGCCCGGAGGTGAGGGAGATATATCTGGTAAGAGCCGCACCCCAAACCAAATCTATGATCTGCCTGGCCTCGCCTGAGGCAGCCAGGTCAAAGTCAACCTTTCCAGAGTCTTTGAAGGC
>JAQTXY010000050.1 GCA_028688535.1 Methanothrix sp.
CTAAGAGCATAAAAAGCGCTGCAATTAGTGTTAACGCGTTCTTACTCAGAAATCTCCCTCCGTTTTTTAAATGGTTAGTTTTTATGAGATAAAAGTTTTTAGGATAAGATTTATATATTTCAATATTGGTGTAGGCAAATAAATGAACAAACAGGCCCTTACATTATCTCTCATCATATTTGTTGCTCTAACCTCAAATGCAATTGCTGTCCATTGGTCGAGCAGCATCCACACCGTTTCGAATCACTGGTCGATCTATCGTGAGGGCGGAAATATTAGCTTTGGTCTATCCAGCTTGGTAGACGGTAGAACGTCTCCCGTGGAGTCTCGCGGTAGAATCTTGAGACCATACCAAGCCTGCTATGAAGAAGTTGGAACTAACGACGTACGGCTCAGGCAGAGGACAAGCTCTCTGGAAGGACGGTATAAAGCGTCAGATGAAATAAAGATGCAGTCAGCTGTTTACCCGGACGAAATCGAAATCATAGTTGATAAGCCAGCTGGATCGGAGCTATTCACGATCGAGTATAAAAATGAGATTTGGCCGGTCGCTCTAACGGCTAGTAGGACTATAGATTACTCAGGACAGCAGATAAATACCCGATATTTCGAGGAAAATAGCGGAGACTTTATAGGTACAAGCTTCCTATACAACCATGAGCTATCTACGCAGCAAAGATCGGTTATTTGGCTAAAGAGGATGAACGCTACTGTTCTAGCTACTAATGATGCAATTCTGCTTGCAGAGTTTAAACCTACGAAATATATTGGCTCTTTGATGCGCGCCAACTCTACGGGCATATCAGATTTGAGCTATAGGCTAAGGAGTTCACAGTACGACTTCAAACATCAGAGCTATCCTGTCCTCAGTGAAGAAGAGGAACGATATTACGGTACATACGACCTAGCACGAAAAATAGAGATGAGGTCGTTATTCGAAAATAGTAATGATACCCATGATGAATACTCAGATGCATATTACGTGGCTAATAACTGGTTGCCATGTTGCTCTGGCGGATACTTCAGCATGGCTCCCGTCGATCAAAAGACATTAAAGTCGGCCAAAAGCGTATTTGACTGCACTTGCAATACGTTTGCAGGATATCAAGAAAAAGTTACACGCACTTGATTTTACAACAACTCAAACCAGTATAAGGGTCCAGCACAAATTTATAAATATGCTTTCGATCTCGTAAGGTCTGATGTTGCGCTCCAGGTTCTATTTTGCATTTTGGCGCTATGGGTTGCGATTTTTCGAGAACGGGCAATTGTCGATAATTTATTCCATAGTGTACTGGAATGGTCTGTTTGCCAGAAGCGATTTTGGACTTGTTAAGTGCTGGCCAAAAAATGGGGGAGCGTTCTGTAAGTTACACGTACTTTTCCATTCATAATTCCTGTTGGTAGGCCAAAGGCAGAGACACCATATATTAGGTGATCTTGAGGCCATGCCAAGGTGCACCGGAAAGGGGCGAGAGTAGCATGTCATACTTACCAAAGCATGGCCATGAAATAGATAGAGCCTGCAATAGCTAATATGGTTAGCGACTGGCTTCAATTACTGGCGACATCGATCTCCCGCCGTCGGGTGTCAAGCTCTGTGGAAATACTGCCCTTAATTCTCGTGAGCGGTTCAACAAGTCAAGAATAGTTCTATTTCATTTTTGAAAATATTAAGAAAAATGTCATAGAACTATTATATACGTCGATGCATAGCGAATAAGTGGAGGACGGCAAGGCAAAATGTCTTAGAGTGCTTTCAATCTTTCGCGAAGTTTCCTGCATTCCTCAAGTCCACGTTCATCAAGTGCATAGGTCATCTCGCTACCGGTTGGATGCTTTAGGATGTAGTTCAAAGCAACAAGATCACGTAATGCCTTCTCAGCTTTGTGGCCTTGAAGCCTGGGTTTGCCCATAAAGTATGGCTTTGGAACGTGAGACCCTTTCCCGCCCTGAGTCGCTCTACAGAGGCTATAGAGTATTAGCTTCTGAATCTCAGTAAGCTCAATATCGTTCTATAATCCACCCTCCTGATGATTGGATCGATTGGTATAATATCAGGGGATTGTATATAAGATTACTCCTTATGAGAATATTTTTTATCGATATTTTGTCTGATAAAAATATCCCATATAGGTCTAAATTTGCTAATAGCTCATTTATAATCAGATTATATTAGATTTATGCAGTTTAGATAGTTTTAAATAGATTTGATGCTTTTGAGTACTGCGAAATAAGGAATGATCAATTCGTTATAGCCTAACATACAGGGAGGTGTGCAGAGAATGAACCAAACGAAATCGGGGACGAACGTAATGCGGGCGGCGCGAGATGCCAGGGTCCGAGAAGGACTTGATACTGACTATGAGCTTTACAGAGTGATAAACAGAAAGCCTGGGGCTAGTGTGTACGAATTGGCTAAAGAGCTGGGGTGGTCAAGCGGTAAGGTATACGGGTCTGTTCGGCGATTAGAAAAAGATAGCTGGATACGGACAGAAAAAGGTGAAAGGGATGGCAGGTCCGTGTTAAAAGTAAAACCAGTCGAATGGTTTGAGTTCTTGACGCCTGAAGAGGTTGAAGAGTTTAAAAACATGGATTTTTGAGTTCATTATGCTCTAATGGACCCTCCAACGATCTTGATATACTCTTCCGTCAGCCTATAACGCGATTGATAGTTTCGAAGCCATCTTTTTACCAGTGCATTTTTGTCTTGTCGATTCTTCGATTCTTTCTGCCCTTATGCGAGCCCTGCTTCTGCCATCGCTTTCTTCAACTTGTTTTTGGCCAAAGCCCCGATCTCAGTCTCTTGCCGCTCGGTCTTGCCGGCTCCAGGATCGTCAGCCAGCAGGAAGCGGATTCTTGGAAGCTTTAGGAAATAGTCGTAGACGGCCTCTAGCTGGTGGGGCAGAGGATCGACGCGCGCTATGGATAGCGAGAAATAGGGATCGTACTCGTAGGCCAGGCCCAGCCTCATGGCTTCTACGCCCAAGCGGAAGTTGGCGGCATCACCCTCAAAGGAAACCTCATCAGATATGATCTGCAGAGAAGCTATCTGGTCAGGCGATAGAATATTGTCGTAGAATTTGTTGCTGCTCAGGCCTTTGCAGGAGACTTTCAAGGAACGATTGACCGGCTGGACCATGATAACCTGCACCGGCTCAGGGAAGACTGGGCCACGAAGGATCACATTGGGTTTAATTTCGTGAGTTGACATCTAGAGCTCCATTACAGACAACATCGGACTGCTGATAAGCTGAGATCGCTGAACATTAGTAAGCCTGTCGAGAAGAGAGACGCCTTCGTTCTGGCAGACCTTACCAGGCTTTAGTGGCCCAGGCCTATCACCCTTAGGGAGCTTCCGTTTTTGTCTCTGATTGATTTGTCTCCTCTGGGTGTTCCGCTTTGTATCTCAGATATCTAGCCCGCCCCGCTTCGTAGTCTTCAAAAAGGCGTTCCATCATGACATTCTGGCTCTCCTGCAGGTAACAGATTTCCCTCCAATCGGAGTTGCCTGTATGCTGATCGATTGCTCTTATCAATTCGATAAAAGGCGGGCGGATTTCGTCGAGGCCAAGCTTATCCTGCCAGTAATAGATATCACTATCGAAAAGGCGATATGTGTCCATGCACATGCAAAACTCTTCCAGCAGATAGGCAAAAGCCATCTCTATCGGGTCCATGTCCTCATAGTGCACAACATGGCCTTCGTATTTGGCTAGGACTCTCTGGAGCATTTTCCGGCAGGCTAGACCAGCTTCGATGTCCTCCTTTTCATCCGGATATTTCTCGATGTCTTTCTCACTCCATTCGATAGATTCCGGCCCATGATTTCGGAGGAACATTTCCCACTTAAACCGCTCGCTGTTGGCCTCTCTCCAGGCTTTGCGCTCTTCAGCTTCCTTTTGCCGCCTGAGATGGTCCATAGAGCCCTCCAGCTTGGAAGCTCTACGATCAAGGCTAGCTATCGCCATTGCTTCATCAGCTCCTTAAGCTCTTTACGTGCTTTCTGCATTTCATCCAGGCTCTCATTTCTCTTTGATACATCATACCGCTTCAGCTCCTCCAGCTCTGCTATCCTGGCTTCAAGCTCCTTCATTTCAAGGAGTGACATCTCTGTTTGATATGCTCTGGTCCAAGCATTGGCTAGCTGGGCAAAGGTTCCGGCATGGTCTAAGGGAGCCTTCCCCATCAGAATCTTGTTAAGCATCCTCTGAATAGCTGCCCTCAGGTCCTGTGGTGTCTGGATTTTAACCCAACCTGAGCCCATCTTTTTCTGTTTCTTAGTAGTCATTCCACTATCACCAGATGAGTTTTCCTGTTGTACAGGGGATATTTTTCTGAAAATCTTTGATAATTGGAAGTAAAAGGGAAGTTTACCCAATTGAGATACCATGGGCTCGGGCTCGGGCTCGTTCACGCCTTCGCCTCTCCAGCTCTCCGCTGCCTGTAGCCAGTGCCGCCTCCGGGCCGCTGGTAGGCCACATAGTGAGCCAGCAGCCAGGCCTCAACCTCGATAAGAGGCAACTTCAGGGCATGGGAGAGCTTTTTAGCGTCCACCCATCCAGCCATTCCATACTCAGAGATTGCCGCTGCTCTGATCTGTCCAGGGATGTCCACCTTTGCGGGCTCCTCTTCGATGGGTTTCGTGCTCTCCGGGCAGGCGGGAAGAGACGAATCGCCCTCGCCACCATTGGCTCCCGTGTACTTCTCAGCAACCTCCCGAAAATGCTCTTCCTTTTTGCGCTGCTGCTCTTCGGCCCGCCGGAGATCGGCCTCGACAGAGTTCTCCGGCAAATAGGTCACACCATCGAGGTTTGCGGGATTCTGAGCTTTTCCGCAATCGCTATCATCCTGCCATTTTGCGGGATTTGCGGGATTTTGTTCTACCTCTATACACTTTATAGAATCAGACTCTTTTTCGGAAAAGTGCCGGCTTATGGGACTAAATCCCGCAGATCCCGCAGACGCATCTTCAGATGCTGATTTTTCTTTTTCAGGATTCCCGCAAATCCCGCAAACTTTCCACAAGCTCGTTTTGTTGTGGGAATCCTTTTCCTGGCAAAGCTTGCGCCCAGAGGGATAGATCTGATCGAGGTGTTTTCTCAGAACATGCCCTAGACTCAGAGAACGTTTGCGATCCTTACCCACTGCTTCAGCCACATCATCCGGCATGGCATCTTTGAGCGTTCTGTAGATATGATCTGTTGAGATTAGCTCATCTCGAAGCATTCCGGCGCTGATGGGATGATCCGCATGTATCGCTGCCCACTCTCCCAAGAACTCATCCCACTGCTGAACATCCTGGTCCATGGAGTCGTACAGCTCTGGAGCATTCGTCAGGAAGCCGCTCACGCCCGCAAAATCCAGGACGCCGCTTATCACCTCAGACCATTCTTTGAATCCGCCTAACGCTTTGGCCGCTCCAGCAGGCCGCCCGGCGACTACCCACGCCCTGGCCATGGTGAGCAGATCAGACAGGATTTCGGCATGATTCGCTCTGATCCATCCTAAGAGATCCTCATGTTTGAATCCCGTCCGAAGCCACGGCCTGGCCATCGAGGCATCCATCCGGATCCAGTAGGAACGCCTGGCCAGGTCACCACCGATCGAGATGTTATTTCCCGTCGCAATCCAAGCGGCCCGCTGGGGAAGATCCAGCATCTCGGACTTGCCGAGGAAGCGATCACGCCAGGTCCGGGAAGTTAGCGCTCTGGTGAGTGAACCGGAACGTAGCTTTCCGACCACGTTATCAATGACTATTACGGGACTGCCATCCAGCAATGCACTTGTTATTGATTTTCTCCATTCGTCTTCTGTCTCCGGTGCACCCATCATGCTGGCAGGCCTTCCTGTAGCGATCATGGCAACGACTTCCGCCAGGAAGCTTGCACCATTTCCTGCTTGTGGTTTATCGAGTAACGCCAACGGAAGGTTTCCATCGATCATGGGCCGAACCACAACGGATAACATCAGCCCCAACGCATTCGCTTTAGATGCATCGTCTTTGAAGGGGAAATCTGCAAATAGCTCAGCAAGAATGTGCTTTGCCGCAGTCCTCCCATCTTCTCCTGAAGGAATTTCGAGCACCCGCACCTTCTGGAGGCCAGGTCCTGGCGCATAATACAATCTCGTCGCTGGATCGTACCCTGACCTGCATAAGAGCGTCCCATCCTGCCTAAGCACCGGTGTTTCAACGATTGCCTCAATTGAAGGAAGACCTGGCCATTCACACAAACTGAGAATATCTCGAACCACATCAAGAGGAGGACGGGCTTTCGTGAATTTTGGTTCGTCGTTCTCATCCAGCCCATCGAACTTCACGAATCCAGCCGAACGAGCCAATTGGCCACGAAGAGCATTTTCATTCAGCGGCTCTATCACAACGCGATCTTTTGTGACAAGCCGTGCCAGGTGACCGGACCTTACGAATATTTGGGGCGGTTCGTTATGTTTTTGCAATGCAGCCATTGCATCTGCACTGATGTCCTGGAGATAACGGCCATTGACCTGAATATCTTCCTCCCCAGATTTCTTTGGCCCGGTTCCTTTGCCCTTCTCCTCAACAAAATCGATCGCACTTCCGATCGTTCTTTCCTGGTAGTCATCTCGCTCCCACTTCTCATCCCACAATGCACTACACTGAACGATCCTGAGAATTTGGTCAAAGTCTTTAGTGTAGAATGCAATAATGCTACAAAGGCCGGCATCCGCTTCTGATTCCGAGGTGTACCCTGTTGTATCTCCTTGCATTAGCCTCCGGAACTTCTCGCTATTGGCAGCGGCACAAATCCGTTTGATTAACTCATTATCGCTGTCGTTGAGGCCGTGAAATGTGTTTGTCTTCTGCTTCGATTCTTTCTTTTCCGCTCCAAGTTGTTTTGACCAATAACGCAATGCCTCTGCATCAGGCGTCAAGCGTTCGATGTATTCCAAGAGCTTTGCATCTTCCATCCTCTCAGGTATCTGGCCAATTGTCTCGCGTCGGTGATTTTTGCGATCGTCATTTTCCAGCTTACAGTTGACGGTACCGGGAATGCCTATTACTCGGCCAGGATCAAACATGGTCGTATCAATATTGCAGCCGGTCTCTACCCTGGCAACTTTTAGAAATGTTGCGACTTTGGCGATGAAATCCGGTGTCGCCGAAGTGGGCGGGATAGGCAGCACGAAACCACACCCATTGCCTGTGAGGAGCCTCAGTCCAAAGCCAAGCCCTTTGCTGACCAGCCATGCTTCGACTACCGGCATCTGATCACGGGCTTTTGCCCGCTCTTCTTCTGTGGCAGCAAAATCCTTGAAGCCATCTGGCTTGGTGGCATCTACATCAAGATAGACGTTGGTGTAGTGGGCAATGTCCTTGTAACTATGATATCGTCCGCCCTTTTCATTGGCTTCAGGAATACCATTAAGGGCCTGCAGGGTGATCCAAATTTGCTCTTTTCCATCTCGAAGATCGATATAGTCACAAGCCCTATTGATTGCGATCGGCTCAAAGTATGCTTCTCCGGTTATCGTGAGTTCGTGCTTGCCCTTTTCTCGATTAAATCGATATGCTCCAGTCTTGATTCCAAAGAGCCCTTTTCCTAAGAACTTAGCGAAGGAGGCTAAGGACTTCTCGTGGTCGAAGTTAGCGGCCATAATTCAGGCCCCACGCGCAAGATGCTGCCCGATGAGGTCCACGCAGAGATCGCTCGACGACCGCCAGCTCGACCAGGAGATCCTCGTAGAGGAGAGCCGCCAGAGCATCGCTCCCCGTACGGCCATGATGCACACGAAGACCACCAAGACGACCAGAGGAAGTACTCCGAGGAGCTGCCAGAGCACCTCCTCCTCCAGGAGTAGAGCGCCGTGAAGATTATCTATGAGAAGAGCAACGTATGTCATAGACATCTCCTAAGGTGGAACTTCGGGGATTGTTTGTCTGCTCCAAGAAGTATTTGCCGTACTGCTTGGAGCTTCTCATTCTTCTTTCGTTCAAACTACCACCGTCTGGTGCTTAATTCCAAGGTCCAAAAGGTACCTGGTTGCTTCTCCAATTGAAATTCCTCTGCTGTTGGCAATATCTTCGACCACGCTACGAACTGTTGGAGTCACTTTGCAGTTCACTGTCGCCGTAAGTTCTGGCTTTCTCATTTTTACCTCGAACAACTTATTGATATCCGAATCAGCATTTACGTTTTACCGTCCATATTTGATGCATATATTCTCAAAGCCTATTGCCATTTGTTTTAGTACAGTAAATCATCTCGTCTGTAGCTCATTACTTCATTATTATCAAACCATTGCGGCTATGATATAAATAGTTTATTGCGATTAGCATCATCGTGTAAAGGTGATATAAGTACTATAAGTACTATAAGAAATATAACATCGCAAATAATCCTACATAAATTGTAAATTCTACAAAATTATTTACATAATGAGGATACAATATAAGCCGCTGCAAATGACATACGTCAACTCACTGACTGTTAATTTTACATTTAAGTGATTTTTGTTTTTATGAATATCACATTAGGCACGGAGCGAAAGTGTTTTCACCACATAATAGTAATTTCTAATGAAAACTAATAATTATTAGTTGCTTCTAGTATGATTCAGGAGATTTTTAGCGATTTTCCAGCAAAGTTTGATTTTGCGCATTTTGCCGTCCGCTCTTCTTTTCCGCTATAGTTCTATGACATTTTTACAAGAATATTGCAGAATGGGTCGTGAGTAACTAACCAGTTGGTATTTTGTGATATGGAAAGGTTAGAAGTTGCTCTATTGACCATACGCGATCTATGAGTCCTGCATGCTTTGCAGGACAATTGTAGGATGTTTTGCCCGTCTCCGTTTTATTTTTCAGAGATCGATGAGTTCTGCAAAAATTATAGTATGCAATGTAGAGGGTCATCTGGTTATCCAATTCTTCAGTCTTTTTGGAGAATCCAATGGTCTTCCTTGAAATGCGATTGTTATCCTGCCTTAGACCGGAGTTTATAAGATCTTTAAAAAAACGGTTGCTGCATGTTGAAATACGTAGGGTCTAAGGAAAAATTAATTCATTCGGGTAGATATTGTCCGAGTTGGAGCTTGCTGAAGATGTCTGCCGTATTTTTGTTCATGTCTTCAACCACAAAATCAAATTTATTTCTTTTCGCCTGATGATCTTCTGCATTGTAGACAACGCCAAGTCTTACTTGATCCAGATAGTGTGCCAATCGTTCTATTGATAATT
>JAQTXY010000051.1 GCA_028688535.1 Methanothrix sp.
GGCGCTGGCGAGGAGATTCTTGAGGAATATTATGAGCATTATGAGAAATGGCGGCTGATCCAAAATCCATTTCAGCATCTCTAGCTCCTTCGTCCATTCAGATGCCAGCTCTGGATCGACTGCCGCGGCATAATAACCCATCACGGTCGTCAGAGCGAAGATGAAGACGGATATGCCGATGAATATGCGAATCGACTTCAGATAGGCCAGATCATCCTTTATTGACAAGCAATATCTCCCTTTCAACCTCGTCCAGCCTTTATTTAAGGTTAGCGCGATTTCTATTCCGGCCTTTATGACCTTATTAATGTTTCATTCTTTTGCAAATGCCGTCCACCTTCCCGCACGCTCGCCTCCGTGCGCGTTGCCGCAGGAGCTGACCGCAGCTAATTATGGATCATTCCATCCGGTATGAGTAGAGCTATTCGTCTCCCTATGCAATGGCTGATCTCAGATAACATTTTAATAGAAATAGCTTAATTAAACAGGATTTATAGATAGTTTCTGCGATTGAATATATTTCAATTTTTTGTGATGATTTAATGGCGGAACTCGATAATACTTGCTAGATCAGTATCGCAATCATTGTCAAAAGCTGAGACTACATAAGTCATAAATAGGTATAGTCCTAATAGCGAAGAACTATGTATAAAATGGGCCTTACGGGATTTTTTTTTGTTACGCTTGCGGCTCTAATGGGTATTCGGAATTTTCCGACAATGGGATTGGTGCAATGGCAGTTGATTGCCTATTCGATTGCGGCCATCATACTCTATCTGATTCCAGTTTCTCTGGCTTCCGCAGAAATGGCTACGGGTTGGCCACAAACGGGCGGCGTCTATGTATGGGTTAAGGAAGCTTTTGGTCAGAGGTGGGGATTTACAGCCGTCTGGTTGCAGTGGTTCCAGATGACCATAGGATTTATAGGAGTCTTGACGTTTGTTGCGGCAACGTTCGCCTATGCTATTAACCCTGCTCTGTCCAATAATAAATTGTATGAATTTCTGGTCATTGCTGCTGTGTGGTGGATTTTTACATTCCTGAACTTCCGAGGACTTAAAACATATGCTAGGATATCAACCGTTTTTGTCTCGATAGGTGTATTGATCCCGGCAGCTATTCTAATAATCGGTGGCTTTTGGCGCATATTATCCGGGACGCATCCTCTCCAGTTCACCTTGCACCCTACCTTTAGCGATCTTTTTCCCAATCTCATGGACATTAACAACATCGCGCTCCTGATAACCTTCGTCTTTCTCTTCATTGGTGTGGAAATGACTGCAGTTCACGCAAAGGAGATAAAAGACGTAGGCCGCAATTATCCACTTGGCATTCTTCTTGTGGGCATAGTCCTGACTGTGGTAAGTGTTGTTGGTTCCATTGTCGTTGGACTTATTATTCCTGCTTCTACCTTAAATCTCATGGCCGGCATAATGCAGGCATTTGAGGCAATATTTGGACTGGGAATAATAACTACCATAATAGCGCTTATGATCACCATTGGTGCAATCGGCCAGGCATCTTCTTGGATCGTAGGTCCAGTTAGGGGCATTCTGATAACCGCTAAAGACGGCAACCTGCCCAAAATCCTGCAAAAAGAGAATAAGAATGGAATGCCCATAAACATGATGATCTTGCAGGCAGTTATCGTCACATTCTGGGGCGCTGTGTATGCACTTCTGCCCGGTGGAGTCAACAGTTCATTTTGGATCTTGTTCGCCCTGACCACGTTAGTTTACATTGTGATGTATCTCTTAATGTATGCCTCTTTGATTAAACTTCGGTATTCCAAGCCAGATGTACCGCGTATTTTTAAAATACCGGGTGGTAAGACCGGTGTATGGTTGGTAGGTGGGTGGGGCTTCATTGCCATGGCATTCCTGTTTATCGTAGCCCTGCTTCCACCCAGCGAGATATCAGGAAGCGGTTTGACCTCTACAGAATACGTAACCTTTCTGCTTGGCGGAACTATCCTAATAACCATAATTCCCATCATCATTCACGCTCTACGTAAACCGGGATGGAAACCGGAATTGATTTTGCAGGACGAGGATTAACCTTATTTTTTGCCGACATTAATATTATTAATGATGAAAACGCTGATGAAACGAATATGACTGTAAAAGCCCTCTCATCGAGATTTACCAATAAACCGAGTGATTTTCATGCCTGCCACAGATAAAAATAACATTTTCAAAATGAATCTTACGATCTTTGCACTTGTCACTCTTGCTTCTCTCTACAATATACGCAAATTTCCTACCCTGGCGGAGCTCCATTGGGAATTGGTGACCTTTTCTCTTATCGCATTCGTCATCTATCTCATTCCCGCATCTCTGGTATCGGCAGAACTGGCCACAGGCTGGCCACAGGCGGGCGGAGTGTACATATGGGTTAAGGAAGCCTTTGGCGAGAGGTGGGGATTCACTGCAGTGTGGCTACAGTGGTTCCAGATGACCATAGGATTTGTGGCTGCTCTGAGTTTCATTGCGGCTACGCTATCCTATGTTTTTAATCCTGCCCTGGCCGACAGCAAACTCTATGAATTCCTCATAATAGTTGTCATCTGGTGGGCCTTGACATTATTTAATCTGAGAGGACTGAAAACCTATACCACCATCAGTTCATCCTTTTTGATTATAGGAATGATCATTCCATCCATTCTCCTAATTGGCGGAGGTTTATCATATATCATGTCCGGCAACCATGTTCTGATAACTCTGACACCAAATCTAAGCGATTTTATGCCTGATTTTACTAACCTCAACTCCATGGTGCTCCTACTGACCTTTGTCTTCCTTTTTTTTGGAATTGAAATGACTGCTGCCCATGCAAAGGAGATAAAAAATGTCAAGAGAGACTATCCCCTGGCTATTCTAATTGTCGGGTTGGTCATGACTGCGGCAAGTATTGTCGGTGCCCTCTTGTTGGCCATGCTTGTGCCTACGGAGAATCTAAACCTTCTGGCGGGTATAATGCAGGCATTTGAGAAGATACTTGGATCCCACAGCTGGCTTTTATCGGTAATCGCACTCATGATAGCAATAGGGTCTATTGGTGAGGCTTCAACGTGGATTTTGGGCCCCATTCGAGGATTGGCGTTAACAGCGAACGAAGGATGCTTACCTCCTATTCTCCAAAAGACCAACAAAAATCAGATACCTGTAAATATAATGATCATGCAGGCGATATTGATTACTTTCTGGGCAGCAGTATACGCGCTTTTGCCTGGGGGAGTAAATGGCTCCTACTGGATGTTGCTTTCTCTTACATCACTGGTCTATCTTGTGATGTATTTTTTTATGTATGCCGCAGCTATAAAATTGAGATACTCACAACCCGATGTCAAGAGGCCCTTTGAAATACCAGGTGGGAGGAAAGGAATATGGTTAGTATCTGGATTTGGATTAATTGCCCTGATATTTATCTTCATACTGGCATTAATACCCCCCAGCCAGATCACCATCACTGATTTATCAACGTTACAGTACTTGACATTCATGCTTGGTGGCGCCACTTTCATTATACTGGTGCCTTTGATAGTCTATTCAAAACGCAAACCTGAATGGAGACAAAGCTGAACTGATCGCGCTGCCGTCCACTCCATTCCCAGGATTTCAAAAAGTCATTACCGGCACTGCTCGTCTCCTCATCCACTCATCTCAAAGGAGATAAACATATGAAGAAGATGAGGCGGCGCTACGATCGAAACTTTAAGCCACTTGCCCAGGTAGCCCGCGAATATAGCAAATAGCCGCTTGAGCCAGGATTTATCGTTCTCTAAAAATCGAATAGCGACTTCTGCCTCTTTTCCGTTGCCGCTGGGCTCTTCCTCTCCGCTATCCCTCGCTCTCTGTCTTCTTCGGCCTGCTTCTCTTGCGGCCCACAGGCTTGGCAGCGCTTCCCTGTTAGCTTTCGGCAGCTTCTGCAGTCTTCTCCGGCTGGGGCCCGACCGCTGGTGCGACTTCCACCTTGGGCCGCCCCGCAACCACAGCGCTTGCCTTTTCGGTGCTGGCTCTCACCACTTCAGTCATTCCTGCGCCCACCTGCACCGCGCCCGCATTCGTCCGCGCCTGCGTAAACCATCCGTTGTCACCTCTAGAATCTTCCCATCCCCGGTTCGCTTCTCTTTTTCGGCGAAACCCTGGCGGGGCGCATCTGCTGGCCGACGAGCGGTTGAAGATAGTCAAAGAATGGCTTCATGGCTGAGAAGACCTACAGAGCGTAGTCGACAAAATCCTCCGCCAGCACTCTCTCATAGCTGAGCTGATGCACAACTGTGAATTGCTGAGGCGCAGCAGATCTATCTGGGGATGGTCCAGGGCGTATCCCTGCGGCGCGCTCTTGAGCCTCTCCCCGGAGATCTCGCCGAAATACTTGCGAAACTCAGGCGCCTCGATCACCCTCTTTATCTGCGTCGGGTCCTCGTCAATGGCGGCGCGGATGGCCTGCAGATCGGCAGAGGTGGGCATGTGCGCCCCGCCCGCCAGAAGCATACCCCATCCCTTTAGGGTGGGGTGGCCACACGCAGTTTGATTTAAGTCAAATTATAATAACTTAATAAAACTTGCGGCGAGAGCAAGATGACAGTCCAAAAAGTGATAATAATAGGTTTGTAGTAACATTTATTAATACTAGATGTGTAATTAATAAAATATAAGTTTACATAGCAGTAGATGTGTAATATCCAAGATGAATCAAATGAAATCCAAGGTGAGAAAAAGATGGAAGCAGACTACACAGACATCGGGGCCACCACCACCGAGGCCCTGGAGATAAGCAGGAAAAGCAGGCAGATTATCTCAGATCTCATTGGAGATCTTACTCTTGAAGATAAGATAAAGCAAAGGTGTGTTATCGCCACAGGAGACCCGAGTGTCGGCGATATCCTGGAATTTTATCATGATCCAGTTCAGGCAGGCCTCAAAGCACTGCAAACAGGCGCCAGGATCTTCACCGACATAAAAATGGTCGAGATGGGAATAGTCAAAAAGGGCCACAACAGCGCAGTTATGACCTTGCTTGGGGCCGGCGATAACCTGGCAGCGAGCAGCGGGATCACCAGGACCTCTGCCGGAGTCTTTTCCAGGCAAAATGAGCTTTCCGGGGCCATAATCGTCATAGGAAATGCGCCATCAGCCTTGATGGCTCTGTGCGAGTTGATCGAGTCGGGCATGGTCATGCCGGCACTGGTCATCGGCGCTCCGGTTGGCTTTGTTAATGCCGATAAGAGCAAGGAACGATTGAGAAAGGCAGCAGTGCCCTCAATTTCAACCGTGGGTACAAGGGGCGGCACTCCGATCGCAGTTGCCGCCATAAATGAGATCATCAATATGCATGATAGATCAATGATCACCAAAACACCTTCCGACTGCGCATGAAGAGATAAACGAAGAATGGGACACCCAAAAACGAGGTCATTATTCCCACCGGCAGTATCACCGGTGCCAGTATGGTTCTGGCCAGGGTATCAGCTCCTAAGAGAAGAAGTGCACCCACCAGGGCCGAACCCGGCAATAGAAAGCGGAGGTCTCCTCCGATGACCATTCTGGTGATATGAGGAGCGACGAGGCCTATGAAGCCTATGGTGCCTGTAAAGCAGATGATGCTGGCGGTAATCAGTGCCCCAAGAATCATGCTGATAACGCGCGTCCTCTCCACATCAACGCCCAGGCTCTTGGCAGTCTCATCGCCGGCGCCGATGGCATTGATGTCCCAGGATTTCAGAATAAGATAAGGCAGACAGATCGCCATAACTCCGATGATGATGGCGAGCTTCTCCCAGGTGGCTTTCCCCAAAGAGCCCATCATCCAGAAGACCACCTCTTGCACCTGCTCGCCATGGCCAGCGTATTGCAAGAAGGAAGTCATGGCTGAAAAGATATACATGATGGCGATGCCTGCCAAAATCATAGTCTCAGGGGTGATTCCTTTGTACTTGGCCAGGCCATAAACGGCGAAGGAGGCAATCAGTGTAAAGATGAAAGAATTGCCGATCACCAGATATTCGCCGCCCACAAAACCTGCGCCCATCAATGGCCAGAGCAGCACCAAAGCTGGCAGCAGACGATATGCCTAGCGTAAACTCGCTGGCCAGGGGATTTCGCAGGATGCCTTGCATGGCCGCACCGGCAACGGACAGGCCCATGCCAGCCACAATTCCCATGATTATTCTCTCCAGGCGCAGCCCCCAGATGATGGTATAGGCAAAGTGGGTCGTCTGGAAATAAGTGGGAAGGAACTTGGCCAAGATCGCAACATAAACATCCGTGACTCTCAGGTTGGCAGACCCGAAGGTTACGGCGAGGCTTGCCAAAAGTATCACTGCCAGGATGATGATCAAGAAGAAGAGCATCTTTCTGCCCAGGAACCTCTGGTACTCCTCTTTAGGCAGACTGCATTTGTGGCTCTTTTGATGCCTGGCATCGGCCCCTTGCACCTCATGGCTGGTCATAGTCATTAATTCCCCTCTTGCCCCGATTTTTTTCCAATTAGGATGCTGTTGGATAGGCATAAGCCTCATCCAGATTAGCGGCGTAAAACTGCTGGGCAAGCTCCTTATGCACAGCCTCTGGATCGATGTCCTCGAAAAGATCGGGATGGAACCATTTGGCCATGTAAAGCTCGTTGATGACGGAGCGAACGCCATATCTGATCTCTCCTGAGATGACGTAAACCCGGCCCTCTTTAATGGCAGAGACATCGGCAAGCTCCGGTCGACTGACTATCGACTTATAGAACTCTGAGAGATCACTCTCCTGCAATGGCTTGTCGCTTGACCTGGTCTGGATTATCACATCGGGGTCGGTCTCTATCACCCATTCCGCGCTGACGGTCGGGTATTTGCTGGTCTTGTTGCCCAGATCCTTGGCGATGTTGATTCCGCCTGCGTATCCAATTAGAGTATCAGATGAGGTGCCATTGGAGACGGTGTAGTAGGGTCTTCCGGCCCATTCGAAGAAGACCAGTGGCTTGTTATCCAAAGATAGGCCGGATGTCCTCTCCCTGATCAAATCCTGATATTTCTCAATAAAGGCGATGAGCTTTAGAGAGCGCTCCTCTTCTCCTACTACCTGAGCGATTCTCTTCATGGTATCGATATCATTTTCAGGATTCGAAAGGGACTCAATCATAACCGGTATTCCAGCATCCTCTAATTCCTTCATATCCTCTTCGGATATCATGCCGTCTGCAATAACCAGGTCCGGATCGAGCTTCATAATCAACTCAAGATCCGGCGAATAAGAGCTCTTTCCGGCAATGGTTACGTTCTCTATAGCCGGCGGGAAATAGGAATACGAATCCCTTCCCACGAGCTTCACTCCATCGTCGAGGGTGTAGAGGTACTCGGCAACTCCTGTTCCCAAAGACACAACCTTATTCACCGGAGTCTCCACGCTCACGGAGCGCCCGTTGGAGTCAATGACATTGATGCTCTCGGCACAACTCGAACAAACAAGTATGCAGAGGCATATCATAACATAAATTGGCTTCATATTCATGATGCTTTGCTCCTGATATATTAAAGTTAATTGGTTTTATATCAAATAAACTTGTATTTAAGGGCTTGGGTGTAGTTGTAATAATCAACATAGCCTCAATCTTCGCACTATATAGCAAGATTTGAGTTAATCTCCCGAAAGCTTTATTTAATCAATTTAACTAGCATTAACTTAAAAAACATTTCATTTCATGGATTCCGCGCTGGTCTTTAAATTATATAGTTGGAGTGATTAATATGAAGAAGGTCAAGATTGCTTATATCACCACACAGGAAGCGAGCGATGTCTTCCCGCTCATCTCGGCATTTAAAGAGCTGATCTCTCGCGAAGGTGAGGTAGCAGAGATCGCGGTCCGATCTGGCGGGGACCTGAAGGATGCCGCATGCCGGGAGGAGTTCGAGCGGATTGCCTTCGACAGCGATCTGGTCATCTTTAATTTGCATGGTGGAAAGAAGAGCCTTCCCTGCTTTGACGAGCTGATCAGCAAACTGCAAGGAGGCAAGGCCGCGATCTTTGCCAAGGCCGCCTCAAACGAGCCTGAAACTGAGCTGATGAAGATCTCCACAGTGGACGAAGAGATTTATCGAAAAGTATCTCAGTATCTGGACTATGGGGGAAAAGAGAATTTCTATCGCCTGATCCACTATCTGGCAGGTTTGTTTGCCGGTGATGATCATGCATTTTCCGAGCCTCAGAAGCCCATCTGGGAGGGGATCTATCATCCTGAATTTGATCATGTTCCTACTTTGAATGAGTATCTGTTGGACAAGTATGTAGCCGGAAGACCAACTGTGGGCCTGTGGTTCTACCAAAGCCTCTGGCAGGCGGGTAACACCGTCTTCATCGATAGTCTGATTAGAGAGATCGAGCATCAGGGCGCAAATGTCATTCCCGTATTCCTTCATTCCCTCAAAGATATAGAACGGGGAACAATGGGTGCCGAATGGGTGGTTGATAATTTCTTTATGAAAGACGGCAAGCCCATCATAGACGTTCTCATCAGCACTCTCATGTTCTCGCTCTCCATCAAGCCCTGGGAAGGGGAAGTGTCGGCAGAGTTAGAAGGGGTAGCCAGGTCCGAAGAGTGGTTCCTCAAGAAGCTGAATGTCCCTGTACTGAAGGCCATTGTGACCTACAACAATCCAGAGGAGTGGAAGGAGTCACTGCAGGGCTGCAGCCCCCTGGACATCGCTATGGGAATTGCCATGCCGGAATTTGACGGCATGTTGATCACGGTTCCTGTGGCTGCCAGAAAGCGAACGGATGTCGATCCGCTGACCGGTGCCAGGGTTATCAGATTCGAGCCTCTGCCCGAGCGCATCAACAAGATGGTGCGCTTGAGCCTGAACTGGGCCAGGCTGCGGCATATTCCTAACGCCGAGAAAAAGGTAGCCATAATCTTTCACAACTACCCACCCCGAGACGACCGCATCGGTACAGCCTTCGGCTTGGACTCGCCGGTCTCCGTCCTGAACATCATGAGGACCATGCAGGACGCCGGATACACAATAGAGAGATTGCCCGAGAGCGGCCAGGCCCTGATCGAGAATGTGAAGAGCCGTCTGACACTCGACCGGCGCTGGAGGAGTCCAAATGAGCTGGCCGGGAGGGCGATCGACTCTGTCTCTGAGAAGGACTATCTGCAATGGTTTGGGCAGCTTCCCGCAG